>JBDLJV010000059.1:0-11269 GCA_039714175.1 Actinomycetota bacterium | reverse complement strand
CACTAGGAATCGCCTGACCGTTTCGATAGGGTCGAACCCAGGCAGCGGTCCGGGTTCATATGGCACATGTATTGCTTGCGGTTGCACTCCTCTCCGGGCCCCTGACGGTTGGCTGCTTCGGCATCGTCGTGCCGGACCAATCCCGGATCGTGAGGCCCTACGCCCCGATCGGTCGCTGGTCTGGTCACTGGGGCGTCGACGTTGCCGCGGATGAGGGGTCCGTTGTCCCTGCGGCCGGGTCGGGAACGGTCCGCTTCGCCGGAACCGTCGTGTCGAATACAACCGTCTCCATCGATCACGGTGGCGGTCTCGTGACGGCGTACTCGTACCTGTCGGACCTACTCGTACAGAAGGGTGAGCGTGTCGTGCGAGGGGAGGGGGTAGGCGTCTCAGGTATCCATGGCGACCGGGAGGCATACCACCTCTCCGTACGCCTCGATGGACGGTACGTCGATCCCATGATGATGCGTCGTTGTGCCCGGGCGCCGGTGCACGGTCTCTATCTGACGCTCGGCGAACGTCCCTATGCTGTTGCGCGTGCAAGGCATCCTCGGCGGAACATTCGACCCACCCCACATCGCCCATCTCGCCATGGCGCGAGCAGCGTTCGAACAGCTCAAGCTGGAAGCGGTCCGTCTGATGCCGGCGGGGGACCCGTGGCAGAAATCCGATTCGACGGTGTCACCTGCTGCGGATCGTCTGGCGATGGTGCGGCTGGTTGCTGATGAAGAGGACTGGCTGGTTGCAGACGACACGGAGGTTCGTCGCGACGGACCGTCCTACACGGTCGACACGGTTGAGCAACTTCCCGAAAGAGCCGTCCTCATCCTGGGCGCTGATGCGGCTCTCGGAATTCCGACGTGGCACAGGGGAGAGGATCTCGTTGGCCTCGTCGACCTTGCGGTTGTTCCACGGCCCGGTGTTGCCCGAAGCGATGTGGAGGACGCCGTTGGCGGGTCCGTCACATGGCTCGAGATGGATCCCATCGATCTGTCCTCGACGAAGATCCGCGTGCTGGCGACTGGCGGTGGCGAGTTCCGGGATCTCGTACCCCCTGAGGTGTTCGCGTACATCGAGGAGCACGATTTGTACGTCCGGCGGGGTTCTCGTCATCCCGAGTCCCTATCATCGTCCCGAATGAAGAAGAACAGACAGAGCGCTGCCCCCGATGCTGTGCTTGCGGCAAGGACAGCGGCGGCGGCGATCGACAGCAAATCCGGTGAGGACATCGCCCTCCTGGATCTCTCAGATCTCTTGGTTGTGACCGATGTGTTCCTACTTGCAACCGGTACGTCGCGCAGGAACGTGTTGACGCTCGCCGACGAGGCTGTTGACGCCTTGCGGGGGATCGATCGCCAGCCGATCCGCAAGGAGGGCACCGATCACGGCAAGTGGGTGTTGCTTGACTATGGCGATGTCGTAATCCACGTCTTCGACAAGCCGACACGTGAGTACTACGACCTCGAAAGATTGTGGGCCGGTGCGCCCCGTATCGAGTTCGAGCCCACTTCATCTACGACAGAGGCTTGATAGACTCCCGTCTCGCCAGGGGCTGTAGCTCAGCCTGGCAGAGCACTTGACTGGCAGTCAAGGGGTCAGGGGTTCAAATCCCCTCAGCTCCACGGAGAGAGAAACGATGAGACCTCCGCGCAAGCGGGGGTTTCGTCGCGTCCTGAGACGGTGGGTCTTTGGTTCTTCTTGAGTGCGATGGCGAACCGTTGATGTGCCATCAATAGGGTGTCGTGCCCGATGAACGGATGCGGTGGAAGGAGAAGTCCTGACCAGCCATCGAACCAACAACCGGCTGCGCTGTGAGTCTGTAGGGTTGGCCACGAGATGCGGTTCTCTGTATTGGGTCCACTGGTCGTTAGCGATGGTGATGCGACCCTGCCGCTCGGCGGACTTCGCCAACGTTCCGTCCTCGCATTGCTTCTGTTGGACGCAGGCCGGATCGTGTCGGCAGATCGGATTGTCACTGAGATCTGGACCGAACATCCGCCTGATGGGGCGCGGGACTCCCTCTACACGTACGTGTCGAACTTGCGCGGCATCTTGGGCAAGGACCGCATCGTTCGCGTCGACGGCGGTTATCGCCTGGATCTGGTCGATGGCGACTCGATCGACGTCGAAGAATGCCAAGACGGCCTCGACAGGGCTCGGCGAGCGTTGGGCGCGGACCCCGCGGTCGCGATCGATCTCATCGACTCGTCACTTGAATGCTGGAGTGGTAGGCCCTATGAGGGGTTTGAGGATCTGCCCTCTGTACCACCCGAGGCGACACGTCTCGAGGACGCGCAGCTCAGCGCATTGGAGGATCGCTTCGATGCCGAGCTCCGTTCCGGAGGGACACCTCTCGTGAGCGACATCGAGGCACTCACCAGGGCACACCCATACCGAGAGCGGATATGGGCACTCCTGGCTCGTTCGCTCTACCGAGCGGGTCGCCAGACCGAGGCCCTTCGGACTTTCACTCGGCTGCGCCGAATCCTCGGAGAGGAGCTGGGGTTGGAGCCTTCGCCGTCGATCACGCGTCTGGAGGAACGGATCCTTGTGCAGGACCCCACACTCGAACCTGAGGCTCCACCGCCGCAAACGAATCTTCCCACCCCGGTAAGCAGCTTCATCGGCAGGGTCGATGAGCTGATCATGCTTGGCAAGACCGTCCACGAACATCGGCTCGTCACGGTGATTGCTCCCGGTGGTGCCGGAAAGACGCGGCTGGCGATGGAGGTCGCGGGCGACCTCCTCGGCAGCTTCCCTGACGGCGTGTGGTTGGCCGACCTGGCATTGGTTTCTGATCCTGAATCGGTGGTGCAAGCGACTGCGGCCGCTTTGCAGATCGTGGACTCACCCGGTGTCGATGGCATCGACGCACTGGTGAGTCGTCTCCGACCCCGAAGCTCCCTCATCGTGTTGGACAACTGCGAACACGTGGTCGAATCGGCCGGCGAGATGGCTGTGACGCTCCTGGAGATGGCACCGAACCTGAAGATCCTGGCGACGAGCCGACAGGCTCTCCTCCGGGATGGCGAGGTTCGATTCTTGCTGGATGGTCTTGACACATCAACGGACACAGCCGAGCTTGGAGATGCTGAGCGACTATTCGAGGAGCGCGCGGCTGCCGTGCGGCCCGAGTTCAGGCTCGATGACGGAAATCGGGAGGAGGTGGCGTCCATCTGTTGTCATCTGGACGGGATGCCGCTGGCAATCGAGTTGGCGGCATCGCGCGCAGATGTACTCTCACCGAACGAGATCGATCAACTTCTCTCGAACCGGTTCATCCTGCTGGCTGATGAGTGGGCCGGTCGTCCCGCTCACCGATCTCTCCAGGCCTCGCTTGATTGGAGCCATGGCTTGCTTGCGCCGGAGGAGCAAATAGGATTTGACTACCTCGGCGTGTTCGAGGGTCCGTTCTCGCTGTTGGCGGCGACCGCTGTTCTTGGCTCGCCTCCAGAGGTTTTCGCGTTGGGTCGGCTTCGCCATCTTGTCGGTGCATCCCTTGTCCAGACGGTTCCGGGTGAGACAGTCGCTTACCGGTTGCTCGAAACGATGCGACTGTACGCCCGTGATCACCTGATTGAGGCGAAGCGGTGGGACGATGCCGCTGAGCGTCACGACCGCCACTACCGCGATCGTTGCGGTGACTTACGAGCCGCTTTCTTCGGCAGTGGCCGAGTTGGGGCACAGCGCGAGATCGAAGCCGAACTGGCCGAGTATCACGCAGCTTTCGATCGATTCGTGGAGCATGACAGGATTGAGGACGCTCTTGAGATGGCATGGTCGCTTGGGCATGTGTGGTTGTTCTCCGGGCGACTCGGCGAGGACGCCCGACGCTTGGCGGTCGCACTCGACCGTTCTGTCGGTAGCGAGAGCAGATCCCGGGCGGATGCGCTCACGGCGGCTTCATTCTTGGGAATGTACGTGGCCAACTATGGACCAGCCACGGCTTGGGCCGATGAGGCGCTCGGCATCTATCAGTCGATCGGCGATGAGCAGGGACTGGCGTACGCCCTGGCCCGACGAGGTCATCTCGCGTTCTCTGTCGGAGATGCCCCTGCTGCTCTCGAGTTCCTCCAGAGGAGTCTGGAGATCTGCGATCGGATTGGATACACCGAAGGGACGGCCTGGCCACTCAGCCTGCTGGCACAGGCACGTTTGTGGTCGGGAGACGAGGGTCCGGAGGTCCAACGGATGTTTGAGGAGGGCAGGGAGCGGTTCATCGAGATGGGGGAGACCTACGGACAGGCTCACGTCGACATTTTCCTGTCGAATCTCGGAGACGGATCAGCTGAGAACATTGTGCGATACAGCCTTGAGATGATGGAACTGGCCGAGCGACCCGACGCCGATCCACTCATGCGGCCGATCGCCTTCCACAATCTCGCATACGGCGTGTGGTATTCCGGCGAGTTCGATCGAGGCGAAGGACTCAATCGTGTCGCGAGCAGGCTGGCGATCGAAGCCGGAGCCACCGTCAACTCAGGGATGACATTCCTCCAAGCGGGTGTGTTCGCAGGTGAACGAGGTCAGGTCGAGCGGGCAGCCACGCTCCTTGGCGCCGGTCACGCACACTTCGGCATGCAGATTCCGCCGTTCTATGAGCGACAGATCCAATCCGGCATTGATGCGGCGACACAGAAGCTTGGCGAGGATCGATATTGGAAGCTTCACGGGCACGGTGGTGCGATGACGGTAGAGGAGGCGACCGCCTACCTGCTGGGCTCGTGACAATCAGCGGCTCTTTGGAATCTCTTGAGGCTTCTGATTGAGGCTGGCGGGGAAAGGAGGTCTCAATGTCTACCACGACCAAGAGACCGTTCAGGATCATCGCCACCGTCGTCGTTCTGGTGCTCATGTTTGCAACTGTTGCGGTCGCTGGCCCGATGAAGCAGCTCCCGTTCACGGAGGATCTCAGCGGGGGCAGCACAGGCGTAGTCTTTGCTGAAAACTTCCCATTCGGAGAAACGTTCGATGGGCGGTGCAGCACGAACTCGCAGATGTTGACCAGCATGGCCGGAACAGGAATCGTCACCCACATGGGTCGCGTGTCCTGGACCAATCAGCACTGTGTCCAGCTCTTCTATGGCACATTCAGTGATGCCGATCTCGTCATTACCGCTGCGAACGGCGACCAGCTGTATGGCACCTTCGACGGAGCGATGACCAGTGAAACATCGTTCGCCGAGATCATGACGATTCTCGGAGGTACGGGCCGCTTTGCCGGGGCGTCAGGAGTTGTCAGCGAAACGGGATCGTTTGATCCCATCACATTCGAGCTCAACGTCTACGGCGAAGGTTGGATCTCATACGACGCCTCAGATCGTTCGGAACCATGATCTTGAGCCGTTCTCGGGGAAGGATCCTGCGAGGGTCCTTCCCCGAAATCGGCTGATTTCGCTTGCTCTGCACACGGCTGCAGTTCTCGGGTTGGCGTGATTACATACATTGCCTAGTCTCGGACTCTGCAACTACGGAATTTGTCCCTGGACGAACGATGTTCATCGACGGGGCGGTCCGTAGAGGACTCTCAAGACTGGAGCATTAGTACCTGAAATGGTTGATTCCACAACTGTTCTCTGGGGCCAAACGATCGTTTACACGTTGTACGTTGTAGCCATCCTCGTTGTCATGGGTGTGTTCTCGTACGCGATCACGCGAGAAGGGAAGCCACCCAAGATCAAGGACAAGGTCTTCTACACGTTCGGAGCATTCCTGGTCATCCTTGGAATGTCGCTGCATGTTGTGACCTACAACACCATCCCTTGGACTCCAACGGATGTCCACCGTGGCGATATCGAGGCGGACAAGGAGTTTCAGATAACCGTTGCAGATCATGAATTCTCGCTTCCATCGGAGCGACTCATGATCGATTGCGACGACATGGTCCTGTTCAACGTGAGGTCATCAGATCTCACCTACGGCTTCGGTCTCTTCCGCGAGGACAACTCGATGCTGTTCCAGATGCAGGTTGTCCCGAACAGGGACAACGAGATCATCTGGGAGTTCGGCAAGAACGGCGTCTACACGATCCGTTCGACCGAGTACTCGGGGCCGCTCGGGTATCAGATGATCGTCAAGGACTCCGTCGAGGTGTCCGGGTGCGGAGTCGCAGCAGGTGAAGGAGGTGTCGAGTGACGTTCACAGAGACACTCATTGACGGGAACGATGGCGCCTTCGATCACAAATCGATGACGCCGATGCAGAAGCTCACGCTTCGATTCGTGATCATCGGCATTGTCTATTACGCCTTTGCAGCGATCGAGGGAATGATCATGCGGATCTACCAGGTGGATCCGATTCCCTTCATCGGCGAGGAGCAGTACTTCGGCATCCTGACCGCACACCCACTGGTCGGCATCTTCGGATCCACCTATCTGTTGGTGTTCGGAGCATTCCTATTCCTGGTTCCGTTCCTCATGAAGAAGCCCTTGTGGAGCTTCAAGGCGGCGAACTGGACGCTCTGGCTGATCTCCGGAGGCACGTTCATTTTCTGGGCCGACGGCTTCCTCAGCCACTACGCGCCTCTGTACACGCTGTACTGGCCACTGCCTGCCGACTTCGATCAGTTCCATCCCCTGAGCGGGGCGATCTTCATCGCCGGTATCGCTCTGGTGATGGTGGGAACGGCTCTGTTCGTCGTGAACGTGTTCAAGACGATCACCTACACACCGGAAGGATTCGAGAAACAAGACGGAAGGGCACTGTTGAGGTCCGCGTTGGGCCTGACCGGGTTCAAGAACCTGTGGAGGGATCGCAAGAAGCAGAAGGAGCATCTCGTTCCGCTACCTGTTGCGGCGATTGCCCGTGGTTCGGTCGACGCAGCGCTCAACGCAGGCATCATCCTGTTCACGGGTGTGCTGATCCTCGTCTACATGGTGTGGGAACTCTTCGGCACGTCGCTCGAGACATCCCTTGTTGATGCCTTGCTCTACAAGAACTGGTTCTGGTGGGGTCTCGACCTCATTGCGGACGGCCTTGTCCTGATCTTTGTCGCTGGTACCTGGTACCTGATGGCGAATCTGATCACCGGCAAGAAGGTGTACATGCAGAACATCGCCCGAGCCGCCCTCCTCGTGGAGTTGGTCGTTTCGTGGACGGTGTGGTCGCATCACCTGCTTTCGGATCAAGGTCAGCCAGCGATCCTCAAGATCGTCTCGGGTGAGTTGGTGACGGCGTTCGAGCTGATTACCCAAGGCTTGGCCTTCTTCATCACGTTGGCGACACTTTGGAGTGCACGACCGCTGAAGCTGACCAACGAGTTGAAGTTCCTGCTCGGCGGTCTCCTCGGCTTCGCTCTTGCGGTCCCGGCGGGAATCCTTCAGGCGGATATCGGTCTCAACCGTGTGTTGCACAATACGCAATGGATTGTTGGGCCCCATGTGCATGTAGCGATCCTCGTTGGGCTCACCATGACGCTCTACTCTGCGATCTACTACCTGCTGCCGGTGCTCACCAACGGTGCGAAGCTGTACAGCCAGAGGCTGGCCAACTTCCACTTCTGGGCGCACCTGGTCGGTGGCATCGGGATGGGCGCCTTCATGGGCATGGCTGGACTCCAGGGCATGCTGCGCCGGACGATCTATTTCGACGGTGAGTACGCCATCTACATGTTCCTCGCAGCGTTGTGCGGTGCATTGCTGATTGCGGCCCTGCTGGCGTTCCTGCTCAACATCGTTATGACGGTCGGACTCAAGGGTGCCCTAGGCATCTTCCAGGGTTCCGACAGGGATGTGAAGGAGTTGTTGCCGGTCGAGTGAACATTGGATAGTGAAGAGCAGGGGCCCCCGCATGTGCGGGGGCCCCTCTGCGCTGTGTCCTGAGTCCTTCTAGTTGAAGTAGAACGGATGGAACGTCATCTGGATGTTCCCGTTGTCGAGGAGCGTCCGTGCCCCTCCGATGTTGTTGCTGTCCATGGGGAAATCCCCACCCTGGTAGACAGAGCTCTCGAACACCACATCGCTCCCGTGGTACACGGTCACGCGGAAGGTGTCGAGATCAGATGGCTCAGTTCGGTCCTCCATGCGGAAGATCGCCCGGTAGCCGGGTTCGCCATTCCACGTTCCCAACACCGTGAGGTTGGCGACGCCGTCGGCGAGCGACTGCACATCAGGGCCCCAGGTGTTGAACGACGTGCATGTCGTCCCGTGGAACTTCGTCTTGTCGAGATCCGTGCCACTGACATTGTGGACGTTCAACTGCCACTCGCAGTCCAACGCACCGTCGATGTCATCGATGTACCCACCGAAAGACACCTTGTACGGTTGCTTGTCCCAGTCATCCAACGACTCGGTGATGAGCTGGCCACCGCCGTGCAGACTCCGCAGTGCGACCGGCTCCACGGCCACACACATCCCGCCCGTGTTGTTCTGGGCGTAGACGTCGTAGATCTGGAACTCCAGTGGTCCCGTGGCCTGATATGAAGGGATGGTGTACGAATGGCTGGCATCGAATGCACCCCACTCCACATAACCACCATCAACGGTCATCTCGAGCAGACCTTCACCGTATCCCTCGTACTTGTTCACGAGATCGGTCCACGGCATGAGATTGGCTCTCTGCCATGCATCCTGTGAGTACTCGGCATCTGCCTGGATGTCCCACACGTACGTGCCACCGGCAAAGAAGGTTCCTGTCGTCGTCAGGTCGTATGGATACCCTGCCGCCGCCGGATGGGTGACGATCGGGGTGAGGGCTCCGGAGCCCACCGAGCTCACGTAGTGCTGTCCGGAGGGACAGGACGTCGTCGGTGGGGTGTAGTACGGAGACGTCCAGATTCCTGCGATGCCCTCGTTCTGGCGCCAGCCATCGGTCGTGTCGAGCGTCACGCTGACGATCGGCTTCAGTGAACGGAAGCCTACGAAGTCGTGCGTATTCGGGTCGGTACCCAGATCGCCGTCAAGGATGATGTACTCGTCACCATCGGAGAACGTCAACGTCAGGGTCTCGGATGCTTTGTCGTTGGTTAGCAAGTCGAGCCCGACCGCGTGGGCCGGATTCGCGAGCGTGAACACCACCTCGTAGTCATCTTCGCCGTTGTTCACGATCGTCGGGACGACTGGCTTCGGATTCGTGTTCGCCAGACTGGCGCCCCAATCGGGACCGATGTAGCAGATCCAGTTCCCAGATGGATTGGTCACTGTGACGTGTCCGCCGGGAGTTGTGATACTCGGCTTGTCGCAGCTGTAGTCGAGTAGTGCGCCAAACGGCTTCGATGGAAGCGCTGTATCGGCATCCGCCACCCATGGGATGGCTGTTGCGCCGGTCACGGCGACGAACTCGGCGTTGGTGTCGAACACGTCGATGTCGCCTGATGCGGCGTCACCGATCGTTGCGAAGGCTGATCCGGCTGCGAGCATCGCCATCACCGAGATGAGGACGAACACGGAGCGTAGGGATTCCCTCCTGGACATAGGTACCTCCTAAGTAGCCCATTGGCCCCAGGAGGCTCCCCCTCGACGAACCGCTTGTGTGCTGAGTCCCCCGGGTCGTTGCCACTCAGTGTAGCCACAATTCCTGTGTTAGAAAGTAAGGGAATAGACGCAGCGACTCGTGTCGGTGGGCCCAGCACGCGTCCGGTGCGTGGGTAGTCGGTGTGCGCGCTCCGGATGCTCACAGCGCTTTTCCCGCTACACACGGTCAGGGAGTCAACTAGTGTTCATGTCGTGGAGCGGAGGGTTATCTACGAGGAAGGCTTCGGGGCGTGTCTCTCAACGCGCGCGAATCCTGAATCCAATCTCGTGATCTCGACCGTTCCCCATCCACCGTTTTCGTCCCAGGAATGGAGAACACCGTGAGACGCTCGCGCCTCGGTCTACTACTCGTACTCGGCATGCTTGCCGCACTGATCCCAATCGCCGCGGTCACGCCTGCTGCAGCCACGACGGGTGAACTTGTGATCACCGGTGTTATCGATGGCCCGCTGTCAGGCGGTATACCGAAGGCCGTTGAACTCTATGTAGCCAGCGACATCGCGGATCTGAGTATCTACGGCGTTGGCTCAGCGAACAACGGTGGTGGCACGGATGGTGAGGAGTTCACCTTCCCGGCCGATGCGGCAACTGCAGGCGACTTCATCTACGTCGCCAGCGAGAGCCCCGGTTTTGAGAGCTTCTTCGGATTTGCACCGAATTACACGTCCAGTGCGATGAGCATCAACGGTGACGATGCCGTCGAGCTGTTCGAGAACGGCAGCGTTGTCGATGTCTTCGGCGACATCGGTACCGATGGAACCGGTGAGCCGTGGGAGCACCTTGACGGATGGGCCTACCGCGTGGATGGCACTGGTCGGGACGGCAGCGCGTTCGTGCTCGCCAACTGGACCTTCAGCGGACCCGATGCTCTCGATGGCGAGACGACCAACGCCACGGCCGCGAAACCGTTCCCGATCGGGACGTACACCGAGGTCTATACGCCACCGCCGCCAGTGGTCGTGATCAACGAGATCATCCAGAATCCGGATGCCGTCGGAGATAGCTACGGCGAGTGGTTTGAGCTGTTCAACCCAACGGCGGCACCTATCGACATCGACGGGTGGACGATCGCTGACGATGACTTCGACAGTCACGTCATTGCGAACGGCGGGCCCCTCGAGATTCCGGCAGGCGGCTACGTCGTGTTGGCCCGGGACGGCGATGTGACTCTGAACGGTGGAGTCGTGGCTGACTATGTCTATGGCTCGGCGTGGTCTCTGTCGAATGCGGCTGACGAGGTTGTCCTTCTTGACGGCTCTCTGGTTGAGGTCGATCGTGTCAACTACGACAACGGTCTGACTTTCCCCGATCCGAACGGTGCCTCCATGGCGCTGTCTGATCCCGCGCTTGACAACAACGACGGAGCGAACTGGTGCGAATCTGGATCCCCGTTCGGAGCCGGCGACTTCGGCAGTCCGGGCGCTGCGAACGATTGTGCACCGCCGCCGCTGGCTTGTAGCACAGCCGATGGAGATTTGACCCTGATCAGCGAGATTCAGGGCGACGGATTCGAATCTCCGCTCCACGGTCAGCAGGTCACGATTCGCGGCGTGGTCACGCTCGCCGACACGGATCTCGACGGATACTTCATACAAGAGGAAGTGGGAGACAGCGACGGCAATCCCGCGACGTCAGAGGGCCTGTTCGTATACGACACACGCCCGCTCCCGTTGGAGGGTGAGACCGTTGAGCTCACCGATTACGTCACGGACTTCTACGGACTCACCCAGTTCGCATTCCCCGATATGGAGATCTGCGACGTTCCGATCGACTACCTCGAGCCGACACCCATCAGCTTC
>JBDLJV010000058.1:0-11950 GCA_039714175.1 Actinomycetota bacterium | reverse complement strand
TGACCTAATCTGGCCTCATGCCAGGACTGCATCCGATCGAGACGGCACCGCTCGACGAACTCCGTGCCCTTCAACTTGAACGACTCCAGTGGTCCCTGCGCCACGCATACGAGAATGTCGCGCACTATCGGGATGCGTTCGACTCCTCCGGTGTCACACCGCAGGATTGCGAGACACTTGACGACCTCTCCAAGTTCCCGTTCCTCGTCAAGGAAGACTTGAGGCTCAACTACCCGTACGGCATGTTCGCCGTACGTCGCGAGGACGTTGTCCGCGTGCATGCTTCTTCGGGGACGACGGGGAAGCCCACCGTCGTCGGGTACACCCGGAACGACATCGATATGTGGTCGGACGTCATGGCCCGGTCGATCTACGCAGCGGGCGGCCGACCCGGAGACATCGCTCACGTTGCCTACGGCTACGGCCTGTTCACCGGTGGCCTCGGCGCCCATTACGGTGCCGAACGACTGGGGTGCACGGTCATCCCGATGTCGGGAGGGCAGACCCAGAAGCAGGTCACACTCATCAACGATCTCAAGCCACGGGTCATCCTTGTCACCCCGTCGTACTGCCTGAGCCTGATCGATGAGATGGAAGCGCAAGGCCTCGATCCTCGCGAGAGTTCGATCGAGATCGGCATCTTCGGTGCTGAGCCCTGGTCCGATGAAATGCGCCAGCAGATCGAGGAGCGCCTCGGAATCGATGCCATCGATATCTACGGACTCTCTGAGGTGATCGGACCCGGGGTGGCCCAGGAGTGCATCGAGACCAAAGACGGTCTCACCGTATGGGAGGACCACTTCTACCCGGAGATCATCGATCCAGACTCGGGAGAGGTGCTGCCCGACGGCGAGGAGGGGGAACTCGTCTTCACCTCGCTCACCAAGGAAGCGCTCCCCGTTATCCGGTACCGCACCCGGGACATAACCCGGTTGCTTCCCGGTACGGCACGCACCATGCGCCGGATCGCCCGGATCAAGGGGCGAACCGATGACATGCTCATCATCCGCGGGGTCAACGTGTACCCGAGCCAGGTCGAGGTCGAGCTGCTCAAGATCCCCGAATTCGCTCCGCACTATCAGCTCGAGGTCATCCAACAGGGGAACGCAAAGGGCCTCGTGGTTCATGTCGAGACGAAAGAACATCTCCCGGAGGAGATCGCTCAGACGCTCGCCATGCGAGTCGGCGAGAACATCAAGGACTGCATCGGCATCACTGTCGATGTCAGCGTCGAAGCCCCCGGAGAGGTTGTTCGCTCACTGGGCAAGGCCCAACGGGTCGTTGATCACTCCGGATGACGTTCCTGTAGTCGGCGCACGGCGTCAACAAGGATCTCGACCACAAGGGTGGTTTCCGAAACTGAAACCCGCTCGTCAACAGCATGCGCCCATGAGACATCTCCCGGGCCGTACACGAGTGTGGGCACTCCCCCAACCCTCGTCCAAAGCGCCATGTCACAGCCGTAGGGCACGCCTATCCGCTCGGGTCGAACACCGGTAGCAGCTTCCGCGGCGTCGCTGACGGCGCCGACAAGCCGGTGCTCCGGATCGATCGAGGACGACCCGAACATCGCCCCGGTGAGCGTGACGTCAGGAGGATGTTGGTCGAGCCAGGGATCGCCGGCAATCGCTTCCCTCAGGGTTCGCTCGAACCGTTGGGCCGCTTCGGACACTGTTTCGTCGATCGTGACCCCGACGCGGATATCGGCTTCGATGCTCTCCATCACGTTCGACGCCCATTCTCCACCCCGGATGATCCCGATCGTGGTCGGATACGGAAGACCAAGCGCCACCAAGAGCTCGTTCGACTCGGCATCATTGAGTTCGTCTTCGATCTTGCGCAATGCACGGTGGACGGTGTGGAAGTGATCAAGCGCCGATACTCCCTCGCGACGAACGGCCGCATGGGCCGCACGACCGTTCACGCCGATCGTGAAGGTCAGAGCGCCACCGTGCGCAACGACGATCTCGGGTCCAGACGGTCCTGAAGTCGGTTCGGTGACGATCACGTAGTCACCGGTCCACCCCCGCCGGATCGCGGCCAACGTGCCCGTGCCGCCGTCCTCCTCGCCGGGGACAGCGACAAACACGATCTCGCCGGGAAACGCCCGACCAGAGTCTGCAAGTGCCGTGAAGGCCTCGACGGCAGCCACGAGGCCTGCCTTCATGTCGGCGGCGCCACGGCCGTACAGCGTGTCCCCGTCGAGTTCCCCTGCAGGGTCACTCTCCCACCGGTCACGGTCCCCGATCGGAACGACATCGACGTGACCGGTGAGGACGATCCTCGGTCCGGGCCGATCACCGATGATGCGGGCCGCCACAACGGGCACGGTTTCGCGTTCCATCTCGCGTCCGGGGTACTCGGGGTCAGCTTCAAGCTCAGCCATCGACGTCACCCACTGGTCCACCTCGTCGGCGACTGGCTCGAGCCACGACGCCACGAGATCGATCGCTGCTTGTTCGTCGCCCGTGATGGACGAGGTCGCCACGAGGCCAAGCATGCGATCCCTGATCCGTCCAGTATCCACGTACCGCTCCCTTCGCTTGCGTCAGCGTACCTACCCTGCCGGCATGCATCTGCTGAGCCTCGAATCGATCTCCAAGTCGTTTCCGGAAACCCGCGTCCTCGATGAGGTGTCCCTCGGGATCTCGGCGGGTGAACATATCGGCGTCATCGGTCGCAACGGATCGGGCAAGTCGACGCTGCTCGCCATCATCGCAGGCACGGAGGAGCCCGACGGCGGTTCGATCATCAGATCGAGAGGTCTCCGGGTAGCTGCGCTCGACCAGAACCCGCAGTTCCCCGACTCGGCATCCGTTGCTGATGTCCTGGGAGATGAACGCCAGACCATTGCCCTTGCCGACCGCTTGGGGATCACCGATCTCAATGCCGGGTGCGCAACACTCTCGGGTGGGCAGAGGAAGCGACTGGCCCTGGCACTGGCCCTTGCGTCCGAGTGCGATCTGCTGATCCTCGACGAGCCGACGAACCATCTCGACATCGACGCGATCGACTGGCTCGAGGACCACCTCCGGAGCCGGAAACAGGCATTGCTCCTCGTGACCCACGATCGCTATCTCCTCGATCGCGTGGCGGACCGCATCGTTGAGGTGCACAACCATGAACTCCACTCCCACCAGGGAACCTACGAGCGGTTCCTCGAGACGGCTGCTACCCGTGACGAGCAGGAGGCAGCCATCGAACATCGCAAGCAACAGCGGATCAAGACGGAACTCGCTTGGTTGCGACGATCCCCGAAGGCCAGAACGTCCAAGGCCCGATACCGGGTCAAGGCCGCACAGGAGCTGATCGATCAGCAGAGACGCATCGTCCGCCAGGAGCTCTCGATTGAACTGCCGTCGCGACGAATTGGCTCGAAGGTCGTGAACCTGCACAACGTCGGCAAGCAGTACAGCGATCGGTGGGTGCTGCGGCACATCAACCACAAGCTGCAGCCCGATGCACGCATCGGCATCGTTGGTCCCAACGGCGCAGGCAAGACAACGCTGTTGCGACTCATCGCTGAAGAGATCCAACCCGACGAGGGGAAGGTCACCACCGGTACAACGGTTCACCACGGTTGGTACGGCCAGGACCCGCGGGCGATCCCCACAACCACACGCGTCCACGCAGCGGTGCGCGAGCACCTCGACGAGGTACGGCTCGAGAGTGGGATCAAGGTGTCTGGTGCACAGATGCTGGAGCGGTTCCAGTTCTCGCGCGAACAGCAGCAGTCAGAAATCGGTGACCTCTCCGGTGGCGAGCGACGCAGACTCGAGCTTCTGCTGAGCCTCATGGAGGCGCCGAATCTCCTTCTCATGGACGAGCCGACGAATGACCTGGACATCGACACGCTCAACGTCCTCGAGGAGTACCTCGACGCGTGGGAGGGCGCCCTGGTTGTGTCGAGCCACGACCGCTACTTCCTCGACCGGGTGTGCGACGACATCTACTCGATCGAACCAGACGGGACCCTGCTCCACCACCCCGGTGGTTGGTCGACGTATCGGATCCACATCGCCGGTCAGACGGCCAGCGCTCCCCAGGCGAGATCGGCGAAGACGAAACAGCCCCAGAAGCGCACGAAGTTGACGTACAACGACAAACGCGAACTCGATCGTCTCACGAGACAGATCCCCAAATTCGAGCAACAGAAGGCCGAGCTCTCCTCCGCCCTCGACGGAGCCGCGGGCGACTACGAGCGCACGATTGAGATCGCTGCTCGGTTGACCAACGTCATCGACGAACTCGACGAGGCAGAAACCCGCTGGCTCGAGCTCACCCACAAAGCGGAAGAGCTGACAGCCGGGAGTTAGGAGATGTCAGCTTTCAGCTATCAGCTATCAGGCAGAAGGCTGGAAATTCCGACCGGGAACCGGGAACCTACCTCTCCAGTTCGGAGCGGAGGGAGCGCACCATCATGCGTTCGTAGAGGGCAGGGGTCAGAGTCGTCATGAATCGCGCCAGCTTCCCCACTCCTCCGATGACCACGAGGCGTTTGCGCCGCTCGATCGCCCGAACAAGTCGGTCGGCAACTTCGCCGGGTGTCACCTGGGAACCGACACGGCTCTGGGGATGGTCGGTGACACTGCCATCGCCACCGAGCGCCCTGTCCTGCATGTCCGTATCGATGAATGTGGGCGCAACGATCGTGACATCCACACCTTCGGGTCGCAGTTCGGCTCGCAACGTGTCGAAGAAGCCATGGAGAGCATGCTTGGAACCGACATAGCCGGTTCGGCCGAGCACGGGAGCGATGCCTGCAATCGAGGTCACGACGCCAATGGCTCCCCTGCTCTCGATGAGCGACGGCAGCGCAGCCGACGTGACGTTGACCGACCCCAGGTAGTTGACCGCCATCACCTTTCGAATCACGTCCGGGTCGGTCTCCGCGAAGGCGGACCGGTGCGTCATCCCGGCGTTGTTGACCAGGACATCGACGCTGCCGAACCTGTCCAGCACGGTTCCGATCGCTTCTGTGCAGGCGACAGGATCGGTGATGTCGCAGACGATCGGCAGTGATCCTTCTACGGATTTCGAAGCGGACTCGAGACGGTCGCGATCGATGTCGAGCATTGCAACCCGCGCGTTCCCGGCGGCGCATCGATGGGCGATCGCGGTGCCCAGACCACCCGCTGCTCCTGTGACAACAACCACCGCGCCGGTGAGATCACGCATCGCCACTGCTCAACCTTCGCTGTGATATGTCGAACCGCACAAGACAGCGAGCATACCTGCACGGTATCGTCGTGACATGGAGTTGAACGTCGTCGTCACCGAGGCCGCTGGACAGGCACATCCAACTCCTGTCGTCTTTGTGCACGGTGCCTGGAATGGGGCCTGGTGCTGGACCGAGCATTTCACACAGGCGTTCGCAGACGCCGGGTTCACGTCATATGCAATCGACCTGCGTGGTCACGGTGCCTCGGAGGGTTCCGTGCGCACATCCCGTATCTCCCACTACGTCCACGACGTACGTCGACTCGTGCTCGAACTCGACACCGACCCTGTCATCGTCGGACACTCCATGGGCGGTCTCATCACCCAGCACTATCTCTCGCAGTACCGCGCCGCCGGAGGCGTACTCATGGCAAGCGTCCCCACAACGGGAGCCATCGGTGCAACCGTTCGCTTCGCGTCGTCATATCCGGGTGCGTTCGTTCGCGTCAATGCCACGTTCTCCCTCTGGCCGGTGGTCGATGATCCCGAGCGCGCAGCATCACTCATGTTCGGACCGACCATGCCTCACACGGAAGCCGTCGAGTACGCCAAGCGCCTCCAGAACGAGTCCTATCCGGCCTATCTCGAGATGATCGCAGATCTGCCTCGGGCGTCACGCGTGACAGACCCGATGCTCGTGCTCGGGGGACAGCACGACTGGCTGTTCAGCCCCTCGGAGGTGCGGGCAACAGCACGGGCCTATGGCACAGAGGCCAAGATCTTCGGGGGGATGGGCCACCACATGCCGCTCGATCGTGGTTGGCGTGGACCGGCCGACACGATCATCGAATGGATCGGGCAGTTGCCTGCCACCCGGCAGACGCCACAAGGGACAGACGACTGATCGCAACCTCCGCGACGCCGCCGAGAGCACGATGCCCAATTGTTGGCAGCTGCTGCCCTATCGTCAGACCATGATTGACTCATCCGATACCGATATCGCGCAAGCCGAACCGTCGGCAAGCGCTCCCTTTCGGCTGAGTGACCACATCCGGCAGGCCCGAAGCGCCGAACCCGTGCAGAACGAGGATGGGTCCACAACGGTGTACCTGCGGCTGAATCGCACAGAGCGGTACTCGACGCTTCCGCGCCCGAGACGTCGATGGCGGGTGTGGCGATCCGGTCCACGCCGTATCGATACAGACAACATGACGCGGTCGGCGAACGTTCGCAAGATTCGACGACGCATCTCCGACGTGACGTGAGAGACGCGAACGTCAAGCGAGCGTCGGTCATCCACACGATCCTGTATCGAGCAACGAACGGTCTCGTCGGGCGGCGACTCGTGCACAACGACATGCTGCTGCTCACAACAACCGGCAGCACCACCGGCCACCCACACACGGTTCCCCTGCTCTACCTCCAAAACGGAGATCGCCTCATCGTCGTTGCGTCGTATGGTGGTCGGCCCGATCACCCGCAGTGGTACACCAACCTTGTGGCCGAACCCGAGGTCGCCGTACAGATCCTCGGTGACCACTACAGGGCCCGGGCGTCAACGATGTCTCCGCGCGAACGCACCGAATGGTGGCCACGAGTTGTCGAGGCGTACGACGGGTACCACGACTATCAGTCGAAGACGACCCGTGAGATTCCCCTGATCTGGCTTGCGACGGTCTAGCGCCTAGGCGTGACCCAACGGATCTGGTCCGTACTGGTTATTGCCATCGGTGCCCGGAAGGAACCCTGTTTCGATCAACGCCCAGAGACCGCCGATGATGGGAACCAAGCCGATGAGGATCCACCAACCCGACTTGTCACGGTCGTGCCATCGTTTGACCGAGAGCGCAAGACCGATCCACAGCGCCGCTGCGTATACGACGATGAACACGATCCAACCGAGCGCCTTGGAGACCGCGAAGAGTCCGAAGCCGATGATTCCGCCGACGATCAGGGCAAGTAGCCACATCATCCCGATTCCTGCCCAGAACTTCCCGCGGTTGATCCGTCCGTCGAACGAGAAGAACAAATCCTGCCAATCAATACTGCCCATACAACTCCCTTTCAATTCGACGTGAAACTAGCAGCAGGTGCCTTCCGTACCCGGTATCGTCCGCCGTCATGACACAAGATTCCCACGATGCGTACGGGACGATCGCCCGGTTCTACGATCGGCTGCTCGAGCCGATGAATGCGCCGCTTCGTGCCATCGGCTTGAAGATGCACCCCACCGACTCAACGATGACAGTTCTCGATGTCGGCTGCGGTACCGGGGCACACCTCGAGGCCTACATCGCAACCGGTGCAACATGCCATGGCATCGACATGTCCCAAGCGATGCTGGAGCAAGCGCACGACCGGTTAGGTGACAACGCCGAACTCCTCCACGGTGATGCCACGCACCTCCCCTACGACGACAATCGCTTCGACCTCGTGTTCACGTCGATGATCCTGCACGAGATGGAGTCGACCGTCCGCTCAGACATCATCGCTGAGATGGCACGCGTCGTGAAACCTGACGGCCGAATACTGGTCATCGACTACATCGAGGGTCATCGGAGCGGCAAGGGGAAGCTCAGGCGCATCGTCTCCACGATCGCTGAGCGAATCGCGGGCACCGATCACTATCGGAATTGGCGGAAGTACCTGGCGGAGGGAGCGATTCCCGAGATGCTCTCGGACACCAGCCTCGAGATCGAGCGCGAGAAGGTCGTCTCCGGAGGCAATCTGGCACTCTGGCTGCTGCGCAGCCAGAGTCGTAGTACGTAGTACGTATTACGTAGTACGACCCTGGAGTGCAGCTCCGAGGCGGTGGCCTTCGCGGTCGCGGAGACCGATTCGTACCTGGAGCTGTTCCATCTTCTGAGCGATGTGCTTCTCACCACTGGGGATCGTATGTGACTCGAGCCACTGCATGATCGAAGCAGCCACATCGGGCTCCGAGCGGTACTGGATGAGATCGATCATCCGGCGACCGTTGAGGGCCGGCATCGCACCGATGACATCGTCCCAATTCTCGGTGATCTTCTCCCACGCATGGGCTCCCGTGTCCCGATTGCCGATGAGGAGAGCAAGCACCCAGATGCTGTCCTGGGATCGGATCCTCCCGTCGAGAACCCTTTCGATCATCCGGTCAGCAACCTGTGTGTCGGGAATCTGGGTGGCTGCCCGCAGATACTTGATCTTCGTCTGCGGATTCTGGGCGTTCTCGGACGCCTCCATGAATTCGTCGAACAGATCAACGGATCCGTTGGCGGCGACGATGTACAGGGCCGCTTCTGCAACCTCTGCATCCGTGTCCGCATCCGAGGCGTGTGTATCGCGAGCCATCTCGATCGTCTCGCGATCCTTTCCGAGGTTGCCAAGGCTCTTGAGGAGTAATCCACGCATTGCTCGCGTACGATCGGACTCGCCATCAGCGACATCCCATCCAAGCGCCTCGACCTTGCTCGAGAGCAGTCCGGTGACGAACTCCTGCATCGGTTCGCGATCATCCGAGGACACGACACGATCCAGTTCACCGAGGCCGGCAAGTGCCACGGACCACACGTCCAACTCGTCCTCGTCCGTGAGATTCGAGACAAGCGACAGGAAGTCAGCGCCCATCACGTCTCCAGCCAACACGTTGGCGAGGGCGTCGGACACGACGGCGTAACGTTCGATCGGATCGAGGTCCGTGAGTCCTCCGACAACACCGTCGAGAAGATCTCCCTCGTAGTTGACACGGAAGAAGCCCTCGCCGCCGGCGTTGGCGAAGAAGCCCTCGCCTGCGTCGATCTCCACGGGCGCATCGCCCACGATGACCTTGCCTTCTCCTGCTACAGACCGGTACCGCACCGGCACCTGCCATGTCTGGTCGCCCTCGCCGAGGAAACGGAAATGCTCCTGTTTGAGCTGATACCCGGTCTCGGTGCGATCAACGGTGAGACGCGGGTAACCACCCTGGAGGATCCAGGTGTCCATGATCTGACCGACTGGCTCACCGGACTCGGCCTCGAGCGCTGCCCACAGATCGTTCGTCTCGGTGTTCGAGTACGCATGTGTCTTGAGATACCGCGTGATGCCCGCCCGGAAGGCTTCCTCACCCAGGTACTGCTCGAGCATCCGGAGCACGGACGAGCCCTTCTGGTACGTGAGGACGTCGAACATGGCGTTGGCTTCTTCAGGCGATACGACCTCGAACTCGATCGGCCTGGTGGCTTCGAGGCCGTCGGTCTCCTGGCTCAGGTTGCGCAGTGGCGCGAACGAGAGCCAGGTCTTCCACTCGGGCTTGTAGGCATCCACGCACTTGAGTTCGGCGAACGTGGCAAATGCCTCATTGAGCCAGATCCCGTTCCACCACTTCATCGTGACGAGGTCGCCGAACCACATGTGGGCGATCTCGTGGGCGATCACCTCAGCAACGCGCTGGGCCTCGGCCTGTGTCGCCCGCTCGGTGTCGAGCAGGAGCGCTGTCTCGCGGTACGTGATGCATCCGAGATTCTCCATCGCACCGAAGGAGAAGTCCGGGATGGCGATCATGTCGAGCTTGTCGCCCGGATACGGGATGTCGTAGTAGGTCGAGAAGTACCGCAGAGCATGGGCTCCCACGTCCAGACCGAACGGCGTCAGGTGCATGTTGCCCGGAGGGGCGATGATGCGCAGCGGCGTGCCGTCGACATCGATCGTCTCGGTTGCTTCGAGCTCACCGACGACGAACGCCACGAGATACGTGGACATCTTCATTGTCTGGGCGAAGTCGACCTTCACCTTGCCGTTGCCTTCCGGCGCGCGCGCAACCTCGGCTGCGTTCGACACTGCCATCAGGCCATCATCGACGACGAGACTGACCGTGTAGGTGGCCTTGAACTCTGGCTGGTCCCAGCACGGGAACGCCCGGCGTGCATCGGTGGACTCGAATTGCGTCGTCGCGATGACCTTCTCTTCGCCGTCCTCGGTCTTGTAGACGGAGCGGTAGAAGCCGCGCAGATCGTTATTGAGGATCCCGGCAAACCGGATGACGATGCGTGCTGGTCCGACCGGAAGCTCTTCGTCGACCGTCAGGACCGCCCGCTCGGACTCCTCGATGAGTTCGACCGTTGCGATCTGCTCGCTGCCGTTGGCTTCGACGCTGGCCCGTTCAAGTCCGAGCTCGATGGCGTTGAGCACGATCTCTGAGGTCGGTTCCGTAACATCCACATCGATGCCGACGGTGCCTCGGAATGAGGAATTCGCTATATCGGGTTCGATCTTGATGTCGTAGTGACTCGGTACGACCGTGCGTGGTAGGCGGTAGTCAGCGGCAGACGACAAAGGATCCTCCGGAAGTAGACGGGATACCCAGCAGGGTAGTGAGAGACACGGATCAGGCGTCAGGCGTCAGGTGTCAGGTGCCGGATGTCGCTATTTCCGCTGTTGACCACGGATGACGCTTGCGATCACCATCGCGAGGAAGAGGGCGAGGGTGATCGCATTGAGCATCGCACCCCACCTGCGCACCTCCCAGGCATCGATCACATCACCGAGCACACGAATGGCAACCGTTGCCTGGAGGAGGATGAGGGGCGCCCACAGAGCCTTGGTGAACGGGAATGGGAGCCCAGCGAGAGCCGGTATCACGATCGGGGCGTGCGCCATGATCATGGACATCACGAATCCGAGGAAGAGTGTGTGGACTGCAGCGTCGTACGAGGACGACGAGGGGTTCAGGCCCGAGATGATCCACAACACGCCGGACAACGCGAGCCAGCCGTATCCCACCAGCAGGCCCGAAGCCATGTACTTGGTGATCCCGTCCATCCGGATCGTGCGTCGTGCGATGTCATAGCGGAACAGCCAGGCCGCAATGAGCAGGTTCCCGAATCCAGCGACACGGGCGCCGGTCTCGGGGGCGAGCCACGCGAGTGCAGAACCGAACAGCGCCACAGCCACGGCCACAGCCAGGCGGATCTTCGACTCCCGTGTCGTTGCGATGAGCCGGGCAAGTTCGAGCCGCTCACCGGCAATGGTCATGACGAGGAACGCCGCAAGCCACGGAACAAGAGCAGGAACCGAGGCACCCGCAAGCCAGGACACGGCTGCAAGCACCCAGGCAACCGCACCAAGCCCCATGACGACAATGTGCGCCTCCGGCTGCATGCGATACGCGGCACCGAAGAGAAGCACGAGAACCACTCCACCGACGAGCAACAGCAGGCCAACGAGATCCGATGGGCCTCCGGTGAGCATGACAACCGCGGCGGCTGCTGAAGCGAACGGTGTGATCCATCCCCACGCCAGGTTCATGGCCACGGCACGTTCCATACCGATGACCGTGCCGAGGAACCCAAGGACGAGGATCGGCCCGTGCGTACCCGGCGCAGGTGGGACACCGAGAACCCAGCCGATGCGTGCGAGACCCATCCATATGCCGAGCACGAGCGAGGCGACTGCAACGACTGCAGCGATGGCGCGGATCGGCTTGGGTACGGTCACGGGTCGAGGATATCTGAGCACAGGGCCGTGGTTTCGTCCGGCAACAGCCGTATCTCGATACCCTCCCGGCCATGCACAACGAACGGCCGATCGACGAGCGCGAGACCGCTGCGTGGGAAGCGCTTGGCGAGGTGATCGACCCTGAGATCGGCCTGCCCATCACAGACCTCGGTTTGATCTACAGGGTCGAGGTCGGTGGAGAGACCGTTCAGGTCGACATGACGACCACGACGCCGATCTGTCCGCTGGGCACCTTTCTGACCCAGGCCGCAGTGTCAAAATTGGAAGAGATCCCGGGGATCGAGCACGCGATCGTCAACACGGTCCATGAGCCACC
>JBDLJV010000057.1:0-12237 GCA_039714175.1 Actinomycetota bacterium | reverse complement strand
GAGGTCTGCCAACGCATCGATACTCACGGTGTGGCTGTTGCCATCGTCGCTCTCGAATAGGAGAAGGCCGTTGGGGTCTCCATGTCCGGAGAAGTGCACAATCTCGGGTTGGTAACGGAGGAGCCCTTCTGAGAGGTCCGAGTAACGCACCGCCCACTGCGTTCGCAGATCGAAACGGTCCCTGTGCTCGCTCGCACGCAGCCGCTCATCGATCGTTCGCACCTCTTCGTCGAGTCGCAGCTGGGCCGTGTCGACCGGGTTCGCTGCCCAGAACAGCACGGTGACCGGTCGCTCTCGACTCTGGGAGGCATCGCCGGGAGTCTGTGTCTGGATCACCGTCTGCCCGCTCGCGATCTGACCACTGACATCGCCGTTGACGTGGATCACGGGTGTGTCGTTGGTTTCGTTCATCATTCGATGATCTGGACAAATGGGAGATTGAATGCGCGTGAGATGTTGTCGTCCTCGTTCGACTCGACGATACGGCATGGTGGAGTCGGAAGATTGGGCTCATTGAAACAGCTGTCGACGACGGCTCGGATGCGAGCAGGCTCGTTGGCCTGTTGTGCTGACCTGAGGATTCCCACTTCGACGACGAAGCCGACTCGCTCGCCCGGGAACACGGTCGTATCGACTCGGAATCGCGGGTCCGGGTCGCCATCTTTGATGGCTGGCAGCCATAGCGGGAGCAGTTCTGCCTCGAGTAGGTACTCCAAGTGGAAGAAGAACTCGCCTTCTGCGGGCACCCCGCCCCTGTTCGTGATGGCGACCTCGATGGCGAATACCCAGAAGATCTGGGGCTCCTCGGGCTGAGCTTCCTGAACCGGGAATGATCTGATCCAATCGGGCACTTGCACCATCTGAACATCGTCGATGACAAACGCCACGAGCCATTCCGGCGTCTCAACAGGGGTTTGCTCGATGCTCTCCAGGACCACCACATCGAGCTGGTCACGCACGTCCGCTTGGAGGTCGTTGTCCAAAACGAAGGAATCGAGGAATTCGGAGGAGTTGGTCACTTCGATTGTGAGGTTCGGTCGTTCGAGAACGATGCCCGTGACCGGGATCTCGATCGTTGGGTTGTCGCCCGTGTGCTCGATGATGAGGCCGTCCTCGTAGGTCCCGGGTTCTATGGCGAGGAACCGCACGTTGATGCGACATATCTGACCCGGTTCGAGGAATCCGCAGTTGGAGAACTGCACGAACCGACCCGAGTGCAGAGAGACGTCCACGATGTCGACCCCGACATTGCCCCCATTCGTGACCTCGATGGTTCGCGACCATTCGCTGTCCTCTTCGGCGGTGAGAATCACCTTCTCATTCTCCTGGCGAACAGCGCCGAAGTCGATGTTGATCGGATCAGGTAGGAGAGATGCTGATGGAGGATCGATTGCCTCGCCGAAGAGTTCGATGCGCAGGGGTCCGTTCCTGCCGGTGTGCTCAACGATGACAGCGCTACGCAGTAGGTCGAGCACATCCGCTGAGAAGGTCACGACTACCCGACACGTTTCTGATGCTTCGAGCCTGCCGCAGTCGTCGCTCGGCGAGAAGAACGTGTCGTCCTCGACATGCACGCTCTCGATATCGATCGGTCCGGGGCCGGTATTGATGATCTCGACTTCAGCTGTCACTCGCTCTTCGAGCGGCACGTTGAGGAACTCCATGACGGAAACGGACGCTGTCAATTCCCCGGTCGAGGGTGCCTCGGTCGAGATCGGGGTCGGTGTGTCCCGGTTTCCGTCGGATACGATCCACGTGACGATTCCACCAACGACGATCGCCGCTGCAACGACCAGAGTCCAGACCCACCAAGGAGTTCCCGGTGTGGGTGGTGGAGGTGGCGGCTCCGGTGGTATGACGGCTGGCGGACCAGCGAACTGCAAGTTGTGTCTGGTTGCCTCCAACCCGGAGGTGTCGCCGATGCTCTCCCTGATGGTCTCAGCCTGTGTCAGCAGCTCCTGTCCGATCTCGAAACCCTCGGCTGTCAGAGCCTTCGTACCGAGCTGGTGGAGTGACCAGGCGTGGCTGAATTGATCGTCCGATGCTGATGATGCACGCTTGACTTCGGACAGCACGTCGGACCACAAACCCCATCTGGCGGACACGGCGAGACCGGCATCCGCCGTGCGCCCGAGCTCGATCGCCGCCTCGGCATCCTGCTTCTGGATCGCTGCACGCATCGCCGTAGCGATCGCTGGTCCGGCTGAAGCGATCGCCTCGGGTCGTTCCTCGGTTCGGCACCAGTCGGTGAGGCCACGGACAGTCGAGTCACTTGCGTCCGAGAGGTCCAGATGCGCTGCTGTTTCACCCGGCAGGCGGTACGTTGGCGACGCCGCCTGGAGGACGCCATCCTTCTTCAGTTTCTCAAGTTCCTCTTCGGGGTGTTCGACTGAAGCTGCTGCGGCGATCGCCGCGCTTGGCAACGGTGACCCGTCGAGTGCAGCGAGGACAGCGAGCAGCCGTTCCTCCCGCAGGTTCAGTGTCCCGCTGATTGCGCTGTGAATCTCGGCCGTGGGATCAGCCGCTGTCGCGATACTTGCCAGATCGTCGAAGGCCAGCCCGTTTCGGCGAACAGCGGCTGCCGCGGAGACGACAGCCATCGGAAACCCGGCGACCGCGGTACTGAAGTGCACAACCGCGTCGCGCTCCGTCGTCTCGAGCTGCCTGCCGAGCCGCTGCCGGAAGAGCTCAACCGAGTCGTCAGCTGCAAGACCAGCAAGGTCCAAGACCGTGCCACCGCTCCACATGGTCTGGCTGCTGGCCGACGAGAGGAACGTGCACTCTCCGCAACCGTCGATGACTCGGTCAACGTGTTGGCGTGGAATGTCGAGGTCGTCGACGATGACCGCTGCCTGTATGTCTGCGAGCGAAGTGCGAAGCTGGCCCTGGGACGCCTTGACCCTGACGTCAGGCATGTTCGACTCGTAGAACGCCTCGAAGATCGCCTGTTCGACATCGTCGACAGGGAGGCCCCATCCAGAGACATGAGCGATACCGTCGCGCAGTTCTTCGAACGAATCCAGGTAGGACGCCTGTCTGAGCGTGGAGGTCTTGCCCCAACCATCAGCTGCGACTATCTGGACCGGGTCGATGCCGATTGCTTCGACGAGATCCGCTAGCACGTCGGTTCGCTCGATAGCGGTGCGGTCTCTGCGGGGTCGAACATCGACCGGGCGTGGCTTCGCCCGGATCGGTTCGGGCACGACGATCTGGTTGATGACGCCGCCGGGTGCCTGGGCCTGGTAGACGAATTGGCCGCTTGCCACCTGACCGCTGACGTTGCCTTCGATGTGAATGCCTGGTCCGGGTGTGGTGATGGTGCTCTCTCCTCTTCTTCGAGCCTACGCGGCTGATCGAAGGCCGGACAAGGGTTTCTCGTTCGGCACGTCTCTGTCAATCGTGGAACGGTCGAGAAACCTCCCACGGCGCCCTTGGAGGGCGTGTACGCTCGATTACGGGGAAGGGTGCCAGATCGCTGCAAGCCCTCCAGTGCTGGAGATGGTCGGCTGATCGGTGAATCGGACCTGACGCTGAGGCGCACGCAATCTTGGAGGTAGCTCTGGGCTACGACGAGAACTTCATTGGCGGCGACCCCGTGCGGTTGCCAACGCTGTCTACACGGCTGCAGGAGGCCGCCTTCAACGGCGGCACACCCGTCGACCATGAACGGTTCTCGTTGATCTTCAGCAAGGAGCGTGGCCTGGCGATCGTCACCGCTCACACCATCGACGGCGCAACGCTCATCCCGGCGGGGCAGATCGCCCGCAACGACCGCTTCCGGCTCGACGATCAGGTGGACAGGGAGCACCAGATCGACAACGACAGGGGATACGTCAACAACCCGTGGGACCGGGGGCACCTCGTACGCCGACGGTCGCTTCATTGGGGGAACGAGCAGGAGGCCAGGGAGGCTGATCGGCAGTCGTACTTCTGGACCAACATTGCCCCCCAACACGAGGACCTGCATGACACAGCGTGGGGGCCGATCGAGGATTGGATGCTCGACCGTGCCGAGAGCGGCAACCAGCGTGCGGCAGTGTTCACCGGTCCCGTGATGACGCCCGACGATCCGGTCCACCAGAACCGCCCGGGTGAGGATCCGATCCAGATACCCGCAGGCTTCTGGAAGATCATCGTGATCCCGTTCGGTGGTGCCAGGACGGTTGCGGCGTTCCTCGTCTGGCAACGCGACCACGATTCTGAGGATCCCGTCACGTTCGATCCACTCCTCGAGCAGGTCCGGTTGACGACGATCGAGTTCCTCACCGGTCTGTCCTTTGCTGATCTCCGAGGATTGGATCCGTTGCGCTTCGGGACATCCACGAGGGGAATGGCAGCGGACGCTGCACCGATCCGACGGATGGGCACGATCCTGACGCCGGGAGACATCGTCCTGTGACGGGTGATAGGGCGTCCGGGCCTGGGCTGGGAGGCACGGAACGAAGGAGGACGACATGGCAACAATGAACGGCGGCTCCGAGGTCGTTGACCTCGGCGACAATTTCAGGCTGATCGCTCCCGGATTCCAGGGAACTGCAGTGGCGCACGATGCGCGCCCACACGGCGTGCGTGACAGAGGTATCGAGATAGCGACAACGGCACTTGACGAAGCCCTTGAAGCAACTGGCATGGAAGAGATCCGTTCCATCGTGCTCGAAGGAACCCATGTTGCAGTGGCAAGGGACGAATCAGCGAGGACCATGTCGGGGGAGCCTGCCCTGGTCCTGGATGTGCCTGATCTTGGCCCTGAAGTCGGTCAGGTCGTGATGGCTGTTGACGAGGACGGCGCAATCACCTGGAACTACCCGGTGGCATCGCAACGGGCGTTTGACGCTCCGACCTCTCGGGATACGACCCCTGTGAAGACCTTCGTGATTCGATCCACGAGTCCGAGCCAGGTACCCGGCGACGCACCATCGGACAGGTCGTTGCTCCAAGGAATAGGCAAGAAGATCCTCAAAGTGATCAAGTTCCCTGTCGCCGGCACCGCACTCCAAACAGCAGCCCGCTTCTTCGCGAGGAAGTGGGAGGAGAAGAACCGGCCATACGGGATGAGATGGTTCGGCCCTGACGACTACCGATCGAGGATCGGCACGCCGATCGAAGGGGACGACTGGGGCAGGCTTGGCTCGGGCAGGGCGTTGCTATTCGTCCACGGCACCTTCTCCACCGCCTACTCGGGCTTCTACGGTGTGCCCCCTCAGACGATGGGTTCCCTGAGCGACATGTATGACGGCCGAATCTTCGCGTTTGACCACTTCACGCTCTCCCATGATCCTCAACGGAACCTCGTTGAGTTCCTCGACAAGCTTCCCTCATCTCTCGAACTCGATATCGACGTGATCGCCCACAGTCGCGGCGGCCTGGTTGCCAGGGCACTGTCGGGGGAGACCTCGATCGGGACGATTCCCCAGATATCGGTCAACAAGGCCGTGCTCGTAGGTGTCCCGAACCACGGGACCGCTCTTGCTGATGCGAGGCACATGACAGACTTCGTCGATAGGCACACATCGATCCTGAACCTCATTCCCGAGGGGCCTGCATCAGTGGTCGTGGAGGTTCTGGAGGCGATCATCACCGCCGTGAAGATGATCGGCAGCTCGGCACTTGCCGGACTACCGGGGCTGTTGTCGATGGACCCGAGCGGTGTGTTCCTCACAGAGATGAACCAGGGATCGCCGGCGTCGACCGAATACTTCGCTGTTGCTGCGGATTACGAGCCCACGGGAGGACTGAAAGATCTCGTGGAGGACGGCCTCGCCGATCGAGTGTTCCTCGACGCCGCCAATGATCTGGTCGTCCCGACCGTGGGCGTGTTCTCGGGAAGCGCCGATCCGGCCTTCCCCATTTCTCGTGAACGCATCCTCGAATTCCCGCCGGAGAAAGGCATCGCCCACAACCGATTCTTCTCACAGCCCGAAACCGGTCAGGCGCTGATCGAGTGGCTCAGCTGACGAGAACAACCAACAAGGAGAACAAGATGGCGAAACGGGCTCTTCTGTGCGGAGTGAACGTCTACGAGATACCTGGCACCGATCTTCGGGGCTGCGTCAACGATGTGAGAAACATGGAAGGTCTCCTGACCGATCTCTTCGGTTTCGATCAGGCCGACATCTCGGTGCTTCTCGATGGTGACGCAACGAAGGCCAACATCCAGCAGGGTCTCGAGGAACTCACGTCGGGTGCGGAGGCAGGCGATGTCCTCTACTTCCACTTCTCAGGACATGGGTCGAATGTGCCTGACGACGATGGCGATGAGGCCGATGGCCGCGACGAGATCTTCTGTACCACCGACCTGGATTGGCGGGACCCGCTGAGGGATGACTGGATGCGTCAGCTCCTGGACGACATCCCCGACGGCGTGAACCTCACGTTCGTTTCCGACTGCTGCCATTCGGGCACCATCACCCGTGCCCTGTCTCCTCCGGACGCACCGATGATCGAGCGATACCTGCCGTGTCCGAGGGACATATTCGCCGCCGAATCAGGCAGGGTGTTGAGGGGATCGGTCAGGGGAGGGCGACACACCAGGGAGGTCGCAGCGACACGGGGTATTGCCGGTACGCCGGACATCGACATCAAGGACGTCGAACTCACCGAGGTGCTGATCACCGGATGCCGTGCCGATCAGACATCCGCTGACGCCTTCCTCGACGGCGACTATCACGGCGCCCTGACGCATTCGCTTGCGGGAGCGATCAGGGAAGCCGACGGCCAGATCACCTACCGCGACCTGCACGGCGCTGTTCAGGAGAAACTCGCTGATGGGGGATTCAGCCAGGTTCCGCAGCTCGAGGGGAGGGCTTCGAATTTCGACAAACTGTTCCTGTCCTCCTTCGCGTAGGTTTGAAGGCAAGAGCATCAGAGAGTGAGGAGTGATCCATGCAGACTGTTGATTGGGTGGTGTTGATCATCGGGGCGGCCATGATCGGTGTCGGCGCCTTCGGCTGGCTGTATACGGTGACGAGGTCGAAGCCCAAGGAGGGCGCACAGACACGGTCCATCAATCCGGTCGAGTACGTGAAGGCACTCAAGGACGTGCCGGCACCGAACCTGCTGATCGGACTGGGCGCCCTCCTCGTCATCCTGGCAGCCGGTCTGGTCGACATTGCCATCTCGGGTGGTTGAGTCCACGCACGCGAGCATGCTGCGTTTCCGGTCATGACCGGGCGAAGCCGACTCATCGAGGGCGTCAAGACATCGATCGGCGCGTTCGTCGGCGACTTTGCGCGAGGTCCTGCCGATAAGGCCGTACACGTGTCCGACCTCGGGAGTTTCGAGCGCCGATTCGGTGGGCCGCGGTCCACCAGCGAAGCCTCCTATGCCGTACGGCAGTTCTTCGGCAACGGCGGCGCGGAGGCGTGGGTCGTGCGGGTCAAGGGCCACCGAAGGCGTTCACCCGACGCAGCGGCCATGATCGGCAGCATCGACCTCGGTACGGGTATGCAGGCGCTGCGCGATGTCGGCGGTTTCAACATTCTGTGCATCCCCGATGCCGCCCGACTCTCCGCAGGCATGGTGTCCGTCTACGAATCTGCAGTGCAGCTGTGCGAGAGTGAGGGTGCGTTCCTCATCGTCGACATCGGGCCGGACGTAACGGATGTCAACGATGTCAAGGTCTGGCTGGCTGATCTCGGGATCACATCGAGCCATGCAGCGGCCTACTTCCCACGGATACTCGTCGAGGGTCCCCTCGACGGCTTCAAGGAGCGCTCCTTCGGTGCGAGCGGAACAATGGCCGGCGTCTATGCGCGTACCGATGCCGAGCACGGCGTCTGGAAGGCGCCGGCAGGCGTTGAGGCGCAGCTCCGTGGGGTGCATGGCCTGAGTCATGCTTTGACGGATGCGGGCCAGGACGCTCTCAATAGGCTCGGGGTCAACGGTTTGCGGCGCTTCCCTGTTCACGGTGAGGTGGCCTGGGGTGCCAGGACTCTTGACGGTGCAGACTCGAGGGCGTCGGAGTGGAAGTACGTCCCGGTTCGTCGCTTCGCCCTGTTCCTTGAGGAGAGCCTCTATCGGGGGACCGAGTGGGCCGTATTCGAGCCGAACGATGAGCCGCTCTGGTCGGAGCTCCGGGCCACAGTTGAGACTTTCATGCGCGAACTCTTCGGGCAAGGTGCGTTTCCGGCAGCGACTCCCCGGGACGCCTACTTCGTCAGATGTGATCGCACAACCACGACACAGGGCGACATCGACGCTGGCATCGTGAACATCGTTGTCGGGTTCGCACCGCTGAAACCGGCAGAGTTCATCATCCTCCGAATCCAACAGAACGCCAGCCCGGATTCTCCATAGGAGTCCAACGAATGCGTGGCCGGTTCGGAAAGCGTGTCCCATATCACGAGCTTGCGAGCCCGGCCCGTCGTTGATCAGGAACCCAGCTTTCAGACCCTGTCAGATGTCGGAGTGGCACGCAAGGTCGCTCGGTGCGAACTGTCCCGACGCTCAACGCCGTAGCTCTGCTCGCCAGTACGTGCTCGCCGAGTTCTGCGGCTCCTGCCCCATCCGTGGCGATCGGTTCTGTCGACGTCTCCGGGTCTCACGTATCGGTTGTCGTCACCACTGGTGAACACGACCCCGTACAGCTGAGTGTTGCATCGATGGGTCAGCTCATGGCCGGCTCCGCAGCAGCGGGTGCCGCTACTCGCGTGCGGGGCCGCCGCATTGCGAATACCGCCAGTCCGAACGTGACGGGTATCCAGGCAGCGACCAGACCAGTGTTCCCTGCGATGTCAGTGATGCCGCCTCCGGAGATCGCAACGGTTCGCATCGCCTCCATGAGTGGCGCCATGGGCAGCACTTCGACCACGGGCTCCAGCCAGTCGGGGAGTCCGGAAGTGGGGAAGAACGCTCCGGAGAGGAACACGACGGGTAGCACGGTCATCCCGGACAGGACGCTTGCGGACTCGACGCCGGATGCCTTCGCGCCGATAGCGAAACCCAGCGGCATGAAGACCGCGGCGGCAAGGATGGAGAGTCCTACGAGCAGTACCGGATTTCCTGCGAAGTCTGCGCCGAGCACCATCGCCACGATGATGACGGCGATCGTTTGCACGGTCCCGACCAGGATTCGGGATGCGACTTGCCCGGTGAGGAACGAGCTGTGCCTGATGGGTGTGGCGTCGAGCCGACGCAGCACCTTGGTTTCGTTGAGCCTGGCATAGGACGCGGAGGTCCACGAGACGGAGAACTCCATGGCGGTCATGGCGAGGAGTCCCGGCACGACGAAGGTGAAGTAGTCGATGCCTCCGCCGGTGCCGAGGTCCGTCCCGGTGAGGGACAGGTCGAAGGCAGCGAAGGCGAGTAGGAAGATGACCGGGAACGCGATGGCGCCTCCGATCAATTGCTTGTCCCTGATGATCGACAGCAGGGATGCTTTGAACATGGCGTTGATTGATGTCATGGGTCCTGTCCTTGTGGGATCGGGCTGTTTCTTTGGGGGAGGGGTTTAGTCACGGAGGCGGCGTCCTGTGATGTTCAGGAACACGTCTTCGAGCGTCGGGCGATGGATCGTCAGGTCGGTGATGGAGACGGAGGCTTGAGCGGCCCAGTTGAACAAGGCCGGTACGGCCACGTCGGTTGCGGACACGTCGAGGGTGTGGCTCGTGTGCCCGGCGGGACCGTTCGCCGCTGATCGGACTCCCGGAAGCCGTTCAAGGTCGGCCGTGCTGGTTGGCCGATCCGTGACGAAGCGCACATTCGTTTCGGATCCGTGCCGATCAATCAGGCTGGTGGGTGTGTCGAGGTCCACGATCCGGCCGTGGTCGATCACCGCCACCCGGTCTGCGAGGGTCTCGGCTTCCTCCATGTAGTGCGTGGTGAGGATCACCGTTCGCCCTTCCTCGGAGAGCCCGTCGATGACGTCCCACAGGTTCCGCCGTGCCTGAGGGTCGAGTCCGGTCGTGGGCTCGTCGAGGAACACCACATCGGGGTCGTTGACGAGCGCCGCCACGATGGCGAACCGTTGTGCCTGCCCGCCGGACAGCTCACCGACGAGCGCCTTGCGCTTGTCTTCCAGCCCGACCCGTGCGAGCAGGCCAACCGGGTCGAGACGCTTGGGGTAGAGGTCCCCGAAGAGGTTGAGGAGCTCCTCGAGACGGAGGAACTCGAAGTAGGCGGAGGACTGGAGCTGGATGCCGATTCGCTTCTGGACCTCGTTGGGCTCCACGAACGGGTCGAGTCCGAGCACGGACACGGAGCCGCCGTCGGCAGCGGTGAGGCCCTCGATGATCTCGAGCGTCGTGGTCTTGCCCGCTCCATTCGGGCCGAGGATCCCGAGGACTTCACCGCGATGGGCGGCAATGTCGATGCCGTCGACGGCGGCGAACGTCCCGCCGTCGGGGTGTGGGTAGTACTTGAAGAGACCCCGGACCGTCACGGCGTCATCGGTGACGGTGTGCTCCAGCGTCGATGTGGTGGTCATGGTTTGGTGCATCGCTTCCTCATTCCTTCGTCTGCTCAATAGTTGACAAGATAACCATATATGGATGAAGTAGTCAACTAGGAAATGATTTGCGTGCAAATTATGTGTGCGGTACGCTTGCTGCATGATGCATGAAGAGGACGGCCCCCTTGCCGCGACCGATCTGGGATTCGAGCCGATCACGCCCCATACGGGCACGGCGTTCGGTCTCCTGCGGCTCTCGGCGATGCTGTCGGATGAACTCGATCGTGAACTCCAGGCAAGCGCGGGGATCGGCCTGTCGGAGATGCTGGTGCTGATCCAGCTGATGCTCGCCGGCGGACGCGCGAAGATGGCCGAACTGGCCACGACACTCGTTGTCACTCGGGGCGGAGTCACCAAGATCGTCGACCGCCTCGTCGACGGAGGTCTCGTGGAGCGTGTGCCGTCGACTTCGGACCGGAGGGTGATCTACGCCGAGGTGACCGAACGGGCCAAGGCAACGGTGCGTGAGTACCAGCCGCTATTCGATGAGATCGCCCGACGACGCCTGGCCGAGTTGCTCGATGCCGGCGAGATGACCGAACTGGCGGGCCTGATCGATCGACTGAACTGCGAGAACCCCGGCTGGGAGCCTCCACTGGCTCGCTGACCCTCCGATCCCTCCGATCGTTGTGGGGCGCATCGGATTACCAAACCTTGCCAAGTGACGGGGTCGCGCGTAATATCGCTCGGTGCGATTTGCCCCAACACTCATCGCCGTAGCTCTGCTCGCCAGCGCGTGCTCGCCGAGTTCTGCGGCTCCTGCCCCATCCGTGACGATCGATTCTGTTGACGTCTCCGGGTCTCACGTATCGGTGGTTGTCACCACTGGTGAAGACGGCCCCGTACAGCTGACGGTCGACTGGGGTGACGGTACGTCCGAACCCGAGGTCCGCAGCATCGGCGCATTCGTGTTCGATCACACCTACGCAGGAGATGTGACATCGGCGACGATCTCGGCGAGGGCAACGGCCTCGGACGGTTCGGTGGCCTCCGACATCGCTGCGGTCGAAGTGAGCGGTGGAGCCACCACGACCTCCCTTGCAGCACTCGACACGACGACCACGTCTACGACCACCACGCTGCCACCAACGACCACCACATCCACGACGACAACCCTGCCACCCACCACGACAACGTCAACGACAACCACGCAGCCTCCCACGACCACGACGTCCACGACTACCACCCAGCCGCCGCCGACGACAACCACGATCCCTCCGCCGGTCGTCGTCACCGTTGATCTCAAGATCTCGGACGGGAAGATCTTCGACCAGTGGGGTAGCGGTGCCCAGGAAACCACGTGGAATGGCAAGACCGCAACGGCAACAGTCACCAGGCACAAGGACACCTGGGAGTCCGACGGAATCGCGATCGTGTGGACGATCCCGGTGTCGGCCTACGAGGGTCTCAAGGCGGGCGCGTCGTTGATGCAGTTCGATGTCACCGTGAATCCGCTCATGGAATTCGTCCTGGAGACCGCCAAGCTCGATGGCAACGCCGCCCTGGTGAAGTACGAGTTCGCCGGGACCTACGACGCGTCATGGAGTTCTGCGGCCTGGAAGAAGTCGATCAAGGAGGGGTTCCTCTCCAGCGGCAAGAGCGGTGCCGAGTGGAAGGAATCCTGGACGATCGACAGCACCCAGTTCGGACACCCCCACAAGGTGTACATGTTCTTCGAGTGCGAAGCAAAGGGCCCGGGCGGCCTGATCGTGGGGAGCGACTCGCACTGTGACGCCTCCATGAGGGTCAATGCCATCCAGGTGAAGATCACCGCCTACCCCTGATCGGTT
>JBDLJV010000056.1:0-12458 GCA_039714175.1 Actinomycetota bacterium | reverse complement strand
ACGAGAGGTGTGGATCAAGCTGGGCGACGTCCGCGAGCGATCAGGCCGATTCGAATCTTCACTCGATGCGTACCGTCGGGCAACACAGCTCACAGGCGACAACGATCTCGCCAAGGCCGAGGTACTGCTGAAGCGTGCGCGGGCCAAGGAACGGGCAGGGGCATACTCGTCAGCACTTGCAGAGACCACTCGCGCCAGAGCGATCGCTGAATCCATAGGCACCGAGGATTCCCAACGATTACTAGGTCACATTCTCGGATACGCAGCCCTGATCCGTCAGGCGCAGCAGAAGCCCAGACAAGCTCTCGATTTGGCTCAGCGAACAGCACAGGTCGCCGAGATGGCAGAAGACGAGATAGCGTTGGCCCGTGCATGGCGCGTCATGGACTGGGCCCATTTCATGCTCGGCGAGCCGGATCGGGCAGTCCATTCCGTGAAGGCCCTCGAGGTATACCAGAGAGTTGGCGACCTCGACGAGGAGGCCGGAGTATCGACGAATCTGGGAACGATCAGCTATCTGATGGGTGATTGGGCAGCAGCGATCGAGCACTACGACCGCGGTCGAGAAGCCTCGGTCCGAGTCGGCAATCTAGTTGACTCGGCAGTGGCCGCAGCGAATATTGGCGAGGTTCTCGTCAACCAAGGTCGCTACGAGGATGCCGGGGAGCCTCTCCGTGAAGCGCGTCGCATCTACTCGGCTTCAGGGTTCTCCGAGGGCGTTGCTTTCACCGATCTGCTCCTCGGTCGGATGTACGGCATCGAGGACAACCTGGTCGAATCCGAGCAGGCCCTGGAGGAGTCGATCGCCGAGAGCAACGCTCTCGGGCTCGACGCGTGGAGCCTCGAAGCGTCCATCCACCTGGCCGACGCCAAATGCCGTGCCGGTTCACCCGAAACCGGACTCGCAATCATCGCCGAGGCCGAGGCCTCTGCCCCGTCTGACTTCCGCGACTACTACGCACCGTTGCTGGCTCGAATCCGGGGTTCAATACTCAACTCGGCAGGCCAGACCAATGATGCGATCCGTGTCTTGGAGCAGGCGATCACGGTCGCTGCCGAGCGTGGAGAAGACTATGAGCTGTCTCTTCTCGTTCTCACACTTGATCGCATCGCGCCCGACCACACAGAGGCACCATCACGCTTGAACGCGATCAGGGCGCTCCGCACACTTGGTGTACGGAGCGCCCCCGGCGTCTCTCTCGACGTCTGACGCCGCTACTTCCTCACCCACATCGGATCGTTCCAGATGTAGTAGACCTCTGTCGTCTGCGTGAAGATCTCATCAGCTTCAATCGTCTCGCTGAGGTCGAGGTCCAGCTCGACAGTTTCCGTTGTCTGCTTGATCAGGCACACATCTCCGCCGCCGGTCGCGCTGGGATACAGGGCGTCGGGACTCAGCACGTAGTACCAATCGCTGCCGTGGGCGATACCAACGACCTGTTCGCACCACGGAATGACAGCATCTGATGGAACGCCTCCTGAATCGAACGTGCGTTGCTCCGTACGACCAACGCCATCCAAAGTCAGGACTTCGATGTCCCACTCGATCGTGACAACACCTGTTACCCCCGTCCAGTCAAACCCGGCAGGTGGGGCAACAATCACCGTCTGCTCACTGCCCGACGTGTTATCGGTCTCGATCACCACAGGGACAGCGCAGTCAGTGCCGGTTTTGTGCGGTCCGACATAGAAGGCAGCGAGCGGATTGTCCGTGAGATCGGGTCCGCCCTCGTCCGCACTCTCACCACAGGCAAGTGCTTCCTGAAGGTTGAAGACGGTCCGATTCGTCGTTGGATCAGGCCAGGTGGCGCCACCCTCGAGGGAGACTCCGCCCGAAATCGCCGAGATTCTCACCCCGTCGAATAGAACGCCCTGATTCTCAGGAATCTTTGGGGCCGGAACCTGATATTTGTCCAGGAACTTGGAATCGGGACCGCTGTCGGATCCATCGTTGAGGTCATACACCTCGGTGAAGAGCACCGAGCCACCAAGCAGGAATTCGATCTGAACACTCGCGTCGAACTTCGCCTCGAAGTCGAACATGGCCGACTCGATCAGACGACCTGAAACACCCTCGCCGAGCGTGAGCATGAGCGTCTCGCTCGTGCCGTCACCCAACTCATCGACGCGTCCACAATCCTGGCCGTTGCCTCGGCCGGTCGCATTGACGCCCAGGCCATCTTCGACAAGGCCGATCGGCGCCGGATCAACGGGGTTCCCGTGTTTGTCAATAGTGGTTGCCTGCAGGTTCATGATCGGACCGGTGAGTGAATCCGTCGTGACCGAACACTCCGCCTTGCCCACTTCGATTGCCTGCGTCGCCGATCCATAGACGAACTGGTTCCCCGCATCACCAAGCTCAAGTACGATCGTGTCTGCGTCCGGAAGCACGGTGTTTGCCGTTCCCACGGCAACGGTTCCCGCGACGAGTAGCGCCGACAGTGTTGCGACGGCTGCGAGCGCGCGCAGCCACCTTGAATTACGCACCTGTTTCATGGTGTGCCTTCCTTACTCCAATTTGCCCTGCGACGACCATAGCGGAGCGGACCGAGCACCGAAAGTGGTTTCCCAAGAATCCCCCAACGCTGGATCCTGGACCTGATGCTGGGTGATCGACCATCTCGGCGTCCCGATACCTGACCAGCATCAGTACCGTATCGACCTCCACAGGATCCGAGGAGCAATGGCAGAGTCCGACGCAGCGAACATGCCCGATGGCAAGGACCTCCTCCGCACGATGGGGTGGGAATCCCTCCCCTTCTCGTGTCTCGGCTTGGCACGCCGGACGGGCGAGCACAACGGCGACAGCATCTGGTCCTGGATCGTGCTTGTTCCTTGGAGTTCGGAGGGGAAGCCATGGATCGACGGCACCGAGATCGTTCAGGCCACGACGGCATCTCATGTCGAGGAGAAGCAGCAGATCTTCGCAAAGATGCGTGACATCCTTGACGAGCGATACGGCGAATCGGTCGCCAATCGAGCCGTTGATGACTTCCTCGCGGAGATACTCGACGAGATCTGATCGACTACAACTCAGCCTGCCACGCCCGGATTGCACCGAGGAAGTCGTCGCCGTACGTCTCCACCTTCTTGGTTCCCACACCGGCCACGTCCAGCAACTCGCTCCGGTTCGATGGCATCGTGGCTGCCATCTCGCGCAGCGTTGCATCGTTGAACACGATGTAGGCAGGAACGTCTCGCTCACGAGCAAGGCGCATGCGGAGCACACGCAGTTCTTCGAACAGATCGTCTGCACCCTCGGGCAACTCGAGCTGTGAGACAGCGGGCTTCGTCCGTTTCGGCACACTGATCCGGGTCATGTCAAGACCGAGGTCGGTGCACCAGTCACATGACGACCCGCAGGCACCAATCTGCTCGCCGAAGTACCGGGCAAGGGAGGCATGCCGACACGAGGCAGCCTCGGCGAAGTCGTACATACGCCGGATGTGGCGCTGCTGGGATTCCTCGTTGTCTCCCCCGGACACCATCCGCTCGAGTTGGATCACATCGGCCCACGAGTAGAACAGGTAGCAGTCGCTGTCGAGTCCGTCCCTCCCCGCCCGACCGATCTCCTGGTAGTACCCCTCGATCGACTTGGGCATGTCACGATGGATCACGAACCGGACGTTGGACTTGTCGATCCCCATTCCGAAGGCGATCGTGGCACAGACAACGTCAACCTCGTCCCGAATGAAGTCATCCTGCACCTCGGTGCGAGTGTCCGCGTCAAGACCTGCGTGATACGCGGCTGCCTTGATGCCGACAGATCGTAGGTAGTCGGCCGTGGACTCGGCCGACTTCCGCGACAACGTATACACGATGCCGCTATCGCCCTTGTGTTGTGTACAGATCTTCCCGATCGAGTCCTTCACCTTGATCTGGACACCGTCGTGGGTTCCCTTCTTGAACCCGTGCAATCGAAGGTTGGGCCGGAAGAACGATGTCTGGACGATCATCGGATCTGCAAGCGCCAGCTGTTCGGCAATGTCACCACGGACTCGATTCGTTGCTGTCGCTGTGAGAGCGAGAACCGGTACACCGAAGCGGGACTTGAGTCCCACGAGTTGACGGTACGCGGGCCGGAAATCATGCCCCCACTGAGAGATGCAATGCGCCTCGTCCACGGCTATGAGGCGGATATCGACGTGATCGAGCACCGGTCCGAGCGAGGCAGAGAGCCCTTCTGGTGCCACGTACACCAGCTCGTAGCTTCCATCCTTGAGGGCAGCGATACGGCGAGCCCTCTCGTTGTACTCGATGCTCGAGTTGATGAATGTGGCCTTGAGGCCGATCTCGTTCGCCGCATCAACCTGATCCTTCATGAGAGCGATCAGCGGTGACACGACCAGTGTCGTGCCTCCGGTCAACCTTGCCGCAAGTTGATACGTCAACGACTTCCCTGAACCCGTTGGCATGACCGCCAGACAGTCGGTGGCACCGAGGGCTGCGGAGACAACATCCTGTTGACCGGCACGAAATGAGTCGAACCCGAACGTGCCTCTCAGCTCCATAAAGATTTGCTCCGTATCGATGTCCACGGGCTCCCGAAACGGCTTCGACGGTGCCCTGACCTGCGGCACCTCAGCGTTGCTCTGGGTGCCACCATCGCCCGCTTCGGCTGCGAGCATCTCCCAATAGCTGTCGTCGTTGAAGTCCGATTCGATCACGTCGGGAGCTTATGCGCGGCGCGGTCTGCGGTTTCCGGTTCACGGTCTCCGATCTGCCGCCTGGGGAGGACGGGAGAGCGGGGACCCTTCGGATGAAGAGTCCCCGCCGGAGGAGACCTGTGGGCGGACCGGGGAGTTGAACCCCGCTCCGCCCCGTTCGCAGCCGACTGCTAGCCCCCCTGAAGGCATCGCAGTTCGCTCACGCTGCGCTGGTGTCATCTGATGGAAGAGACGTTACGTGCTGGCGTAGCTTCCATCGTTCGACATGTGCAATGTATCGGCAGAATATGACAGGAACATGAACGGCAAAGGACCGTTGGATGATTTCCGTCCCACACTCTCGCTCTCCGGAACCACCCAGGAGGGCAATGCGGGGCGTGACGTCTATTGTGATGGGATATGACTGTTGACAGCAACGACGAGCATCTCGAACGATTTCTCGGCGGCATGAGTGGGGCGACCGCGAAGCGGGTTGGGTACTCGGTGATGATCCTCATCTACATCGTGTCGATCTGGGTGATCTACAACCTTCTCGACTGGGGCTGGCCTCCGTTCCTCACCGAGGAATGGAACGACGCGATCCCTTACCTCGTCACCGCGATAGTTATCAGCCTGATCCTGACCCTCCCACTGTTCTGGTACGACCCACCCTGGTACAAGAGCACGAAAGAGATCATCACGAATCTTGCAAGTATCGCTGTGACGATTGCCGTGTGGCGGATATGGCCCTTCGCCTTCTCAGACGGTGGGTTCCCCTGGGAGACAGTCGTGCGGATCGCCCTGATCATCGGTATCGCCGGCCCGATCCTCGGCATCATCTCCGAGACAGTGAAGCTCGTCCGTCGTCTCCAGTTCGACAGCGATCCCGACATCCCGCGTCTCGACCCCGAGTAGACGCCTCACTCCCGGCAGGGAGAGCTTCCGTCCGGTAGTCTGACCCGGTGACATCTGCCCCAACGATGCCCGCCGACGCGCTTCGACTCGTCCGTCGTTACTACGCGTACGCTGGGATCTACACCCTCGCCGCCTCGATCATCTGGGGCGTCAACACGCTCTTCCTCCTTGACGCAGGCCTGTCGATCGCCGAAGTATTCATCGCCAACGCTGCATTCTCAGTCGGCACAGTGCTCTTCGAGATTCCCACCGGCGTCGTTGCTGACACCGTCGGAAGACGGGCATCGTTCCTTCTGTCGCTGCTTGTCCTTGCGGGATCGACACTCGCCTATGTTGCGCTCTCCCAAGCCGGTGCGGGTGTCGTGGCATTCTCCATCGCCTCGGTGTTCATCGGAATCGGGTTCACGTTCTACTCGGGAGCGATGGAAGCGTGGCTCGTCGACGGTGTCCGGGAACTCGGATACGAGGGCGAGATGGACGGCATCTTCGCAACATCACAGATCGTCAGCGGTTTGGCGATGCTCCTCGGCACGATTGGAGGAGGCCTTCTCGGCCAGATCGATCTGGCACTCCCCTTCGTCGTCCGCTCGATCCTCCTCATCGCTCTCCTCGGACTCGCCTTCTTCGGAATGCACGACATCGGCTTCAAGCCACGACACATCACGTGGAGGTCCCTTCCCTCGGAGGCGAATCACGTGGCCGCTGTCGGATTACGTTACGGATGGGGTTCTCGCACTCTCCGGCTGCTGATGATCTCCGGAGGAATCCAGATGGGTTTCTTCTTCTGGGCCTGGTATGCCTGGCAGCCCTACTTCTTGGAGCTCCTCGAACAGGACGCGGTCTGGGTCGCTGGCATCGTCGCCGCTCTGTTGTCCGCAGCGATGATCGCCGGAAACAGTCTTGTGGGCTTCTTCACCCGATACTGTGGCAGGCGAACCACCCTGCTGTTGTGGACCGCAGCAGGGTTCTCGGTTGGGTCGCTCGGAGTCGGTCTGGCCACGAGTTTCCCTGTTGCCCTCGCCTTCCTCCTTCTCATCGCTCTATCGATGGGGGTACAGATGCCCGTGAGGCAGGCCTTCATCCATGCCATTGCCCCCACAGAGGAACGGGCGACCATCGTGTCGTTCGACTCGATGTTCTCCGGAGTGGGCGGCGTGGTCGGCCAGTCAACGCTCGGCGTGTACTCGGGACGCATGGGGTACGCCGCTGCGTACGTCGTCGGGGGAATCGTGACTGTCGCAGCGGTCCCGATCGTTCTGGTCGCCCGACGAGCCAATCCGGATGCAGACTTCTTCGAAGGCACGCACACCGTCGAGAAGGGGGGATGCATCCCGCACGGGGTCCCTCAGATCGCACATGTTCATGCTGCGGTGAAACCTGCGAAGGTCTTGGGGACGACCGACGGCGAAGCCTCCATCTAACAGGACCTTCCATACTCCCCGTAGTCATCCCGGTGAATCGTTAGGCTCGCAGCGATGATCGAGGTCAATCCCCCAACAGGAACCGTCACATTCCTCTTCACCGATATCGAGGGTTCTACGCGCCTGTGGGACCAGCATCCCGATGCCATGGCACATGCCTTGGAGGCACACGACGCGTTGCTCACTGAGGTGGTCCGTGCCCACAGCGGGTACGTCTTCTCCCAGGCCGGTGACGGGTGGGGCATCTCCTTCTCCTCGCCGACGCATGCCATCGGGGCTGCGCTCGAGATCCAGGACCGCCTCTCGACGGCGCAGTGGGAGGCGCCAATAACCGAGATCAGGGTCCGTATGGGAATTCACACAGGTACGTCCGTCGAGAGAGACGGTGACTACTTCGGCACAACCGTCAACCGGGCAGCACGTGTCTCGGCAGTTGGCAGCGGCGGACAGGTGCTTGTCACCGACACCGTTCGAACTCTCGTTGCAGACGAGACAGCAGGCCATTGGCGCTTTCGGGACCTCGGCGAGCATCGGCTGCAGGATCTCGTGAGAGCCGAGCGCATCTGGCAACTCGACACCGTTGGTACTCCAGCCGCGCTCGCGGACATCGCTCATCACACAACGCACGGAAACCTGCCTCCAGCTCGAACACACGTGTTCGGCCGGGACGATGACGTTGCAAGGCTCGTTCCGATCGTCCGACACGAACCGTTGGTGACGCTCGTCGGAATGGGCGGTGTCGGGAAGACGACTCTCGCCCAGGCAACAGCACGGGAACTGGCGGATGAGTTCCCTGCCGGGGCATGGTTCGTCGACCTCGCATCCACCGAAGATGCCGAGTCCGTCTCCCAGACCGTGGCAGGGACACTCGACATCAACCAGCGACCTGGCATGAGCACCGACGAGAGCATCATCGATGCACTCAACACGGAACGCCGTCTCGTCGTCCTGGACAACGCGGAACATGTCATCGGGCCGATTGCTGACCTGGTCGATGGCATCCTCGACAAGGTTCCTGATGCACGACTCGTCGTCACGAGTCGTGAACCCCTTGCTATCGACGGAGAGACCATCCATCGGGTGAACCCGCTCCCCGTCGGAGACGATGAAGGCGAAGCACCGGCGGTCGATCTGTTCATCGAACGAGCTCAGCGGGTTGCACCGGACCTTGATCACGAAGCCTTCGACTCAACCGTTGTCAACGAGATCTGCAAACAGCTCGATGGACTCCCCCTGGCAATCGAACTGGCGGCGTCCCAGTGCGAAACCATGACCCCGGAAGAGATCGATGAGGCAATGCGCGAGCACCGCCTCACACTTCGCTCCACGTCACGGTCCACAACCGAGCGGCATCGTTCGCTCACAGATCTCGTCTCATGGTCGTATCAGCGCCTCGAGCCTGTTGAGCAGACCGTGTTCTGTCGACTTGCGGCGTTCAACGCCGGCTGCACCGCAGAGGCCGCCCGGTTCGTTTGTGCGGATGGAGGCGTCACCGAGGGCGAGGTGACCACCTCTCTGCATGCACTGGCCCGCAAGTCGATGATCGTGACCGATCGACGAGGCGGATCAACTCGTTTCCGCATGCTCGAGACACTCCGACGGTTCTCCGACGACCAGCTGAGCGAGGCGCCGGATCGACTCGATGTCGAGGCGCGCCACGCGCGGTGGTTCGCCGACCTATCAGCTGCAGCAGCGGTGGGCATGGCGGGGCCCGAGGAGTCCCGTCATCTGAAGATGCTCCTCGCGGATCTCGCCAACGTGCAGAAGGCTTCCCGATGGGCAGGAATCAACGAGGACTTCGACCTGATGCTGGATATCGGCGCATGCCTCCGCTTCTTCGTCACTTCGAAGATGAGGCCGGGCATGCTCGACTGGGTGTATGAGGCACTCGAGGTGCTCCCGCCCGACCACGCTGCACGACTGGACTATGCCTTCGCTGCTGCGTATCACGCACTGTTCTCCGGCGACCTCCAGGGGTCGCCCGGCCTGTTCGCTGATGCCACCGCGGAAGTGGCAAACCGGGACGCTGCGGAGATGCTTGAGTCCTACTTCGAGCTCGTTTGTGCACTGTTCCTCGGCAACATGGACCTCGTCCTCTCGGACTCCGAGAGGACGATGAACAAGGCATATGATCTTGGATCGGTTCGCGTTGCCTCGGCCCTCGGAGCCGACCTCGCGCTCGCTCACTTCTACACGGGTGATGTTGAGCCAGCCCGCACACTCGCCACCGAATTGAACGAGCGAGCTGATGCGTTGGGAAACCCGACGTCGATCGCCTGGGCACGCTATCTCCAAGGGGAGCTTGACGCCGACACGGATCCGCAGAAGGCCATCGAGCTCCTCGAGGAATCGGTCGAGTACTCGGTCACCGTGGACAACGAGTTCGTTGCCGGGATCTCGCTCATCGCACTGGCATCTTCTGCTGGCCGCGACGGGAACATCCCGGTGGCCCTCGATGCGATGGATCGGTGTATCCATCTCTTCAGGGGTGCGGGCAACCGTCCCCAGCTCTGGACAGCCGTGCGCAACCTTGTCGAGATCCTCCACAAGGCAGGCGCCAGCAACGACGCGCTTGTTCTCCATGCTGCAGCGGAAGCTGATGCCGACCACGCGCCCGAGGTATTCGGCCCGATCGGAGACCAATACCGCGCCATGGTTGCTGAGATCATCGAATCACTGGGGGGACAGGATGCAGACAGGGCCAAGAATCGCGGGCAACGGCTTGCCTACAACGACGCCGTCGAATTTGCTCTCAACGCTATCGCTAGTGTCGCGTAGCCTGCCGACGTGACCGACCAGCGACCCCGGCCGGGAAAAGCCCGACGTCTGCTTGGGCCGTTGTCAACGCTCGGGCACACAGCTGCTGACAGTGCTCGGACGCGCACGGCGAAGACGACGCTCGTCCTGACGACGGTGATCGGCGCGAGCATGGTTCTGCCATGGGGCATCTTCTACATCTGGATCGGTGTCCCGCAGGCCGGAATCATCCCCATCTTCTACTCGACCATCTCGTTCCTTGCCGTCTGGCACCTTCACCGAACGAAGGAAGAACGGTTGCTCCGTTACACGCAGGTGATTCTCTTCCTGATGCTCCCGATGCTCGTTCACCTGGTACTCGGTGGATTCGTCAACAGCAGCGGTGTTGTCATGTACTCGTTCGTCGGCGTCGTTGGAGCGCTGTCGTTCGCCAACGCGCGGCGACCGGGTCTGTGGTTCGCCACCTATGCAGCCATCGTCCTCGTCCTCGTACCTCTGGATGAGACAGTTCGCGCGTGGGCGCCAGAACTTCCGCAAGGTCTGATAATCGCTTTCTTCGCCATCAACATGGTGACTGTGTCGCTCATCGTGTTCTTCTCGATGATCGTCTATGTCAGGGCGCGGGATCAGCTTGCCGACGAACTCGAGTACGAGCGTTCCCGATCCGACGCCATATTGCGCAACGTGCTGCCAGAGTCGATCGCCGAACGTCTCAAGGATGGCGAGCAGCCCATTGCTGACCGACACGACCGGGTGGCCGTCCTGTTCGCAGACATCGTCGACTTCACTCCTCAGTCCGAACGCCTCTCCGCCGACGAACTCGTTGATGCCCTCAACGCGGTGTTCTCGGACTTCGACGAGATCGCGCTCAGACACGGTGTTGAAAAGGTCAAGACTGTTGGTGACGCCTACATGGTGATGGCCGGTGCGCCCGACCCCGGGACCGATGTCAACGATCTCGCGGATGTCGCTCTGGCGATGAGGGAGGCCGCTCACGGTCGTGTACTCGGCCATGGAGAGCCACTTCAGATGCGTTTCGGTATGGACGTTGGTCCGCTTGTTGCGGGCGTGATCGGGGAGTCACGATTCCTCTACGACGTCTACGGGGACACGGTCAACACAGCGAGCCGCATGGAATCGAACGGCGTTCCGGACAGGATCCAGATCACGAGCAGGGCAAAGGATCTGCTCGACACTCGATTCACCACGTCCGAGCGCGGCCCCATCGACATCAAGGGGAAGGGCACAGTGACCACGTACTTCCTCGACGGATACCGATAGACGGTTATCGGTCGTCGGTTGCCGTTTGTCGGCTCGCCAGTCCCAGGTCGAAGAACACCAGGCCTGCGCAGAGTCCGGCGAGGACCACCACGGTCGGCGCCGCCTCCATCCCGCCCACCAATCCGATGAGAAGCGCGATTGCGATGGCCACGATCCGAGACGAGACCATCATGGTGCGAAGGTCATCGCGCATGTTCTTGTTCGAGGCCACTTCGATACCGATCAACGCCGACAGGGCAACTACCAGCCCGCCGACAAGCAGCCACCGTTCGGCATCGGTGAAGTGATGGTGGTCGGCAGCGACAATGGCGTGCTCGATTCCGACACCGACCATCGCCAAGCCGATCGCAAGTGGAAGGTGGCTGTAGATCCACACCGTCGGACGCCACGCTTTTCCACCACCCTTCCTTCGGACAACGCTGCCGTCGACGTTGTCGAAATGGATCCACCACAACGCCGACGCCATCGAGACTCCGGCAATGCCGATGATGGTTGTGGACATCTGCCACTCGACGTGGCTCAGGCCGACTGCGACAGCGACGATCGTTTCGCCGAGGACAAGGATGATGAAGAGCCCGAACCGCTCAGGCAGGTGTGACACATCAAGCGGGGCCGCTGCTTGCGCTTTTCGCACGACAAACGGGGTTGCGAAATCGATGGCAAGAGCGATCCCCCAGAACCAGAAGCGTGCGGGCTCCGGCACGATGATCGACAGGGTCCACACTGCTGCGCCGGCACCGAAGCCGACGAGATAGCCGCGCACGAGTTCCTTCGTCTCGGGGACGAAGCGGTAGGCACGTAGGTACAGCAGGAGAAGCAGAATCCGCGCTGTCGCGTATGCCGTTGCGAATACAGCAGTGGAAGCTGAGGGACCCGTGGAAACGCTCGCAGCGAGCATCGCTATCGCAACCATCTGAGCACCTGCGAGGAACCGATACACGAGGTCGTCGGTGTCGTAACGATCGGCGTAGAACGTATGGCTTGCCCACAGCCACCACACAAGGACGAAGTACCCGACGTAGGACAGCCATCCGACCACCGAAGTGTCAGCAGCGAGCCTCGTGCCGAGCATTGCTACGGTCGCTACGAATACAAGGTCGTAGAACAGTTCGAGCCATGTGGCCGATCGTTCGCCCTCGCTCAGGGTTTGAAGCCGGGGTGGCCTGATCGCTGCAATCTTCACAGTGCAATCCCCATTCCGGGTCTGGCGGCGTCAACATTCGGGAAGATGGCTCGCGCTGTCGCAACAATCTCCTCTATCTCTGCGTCGGTACGCCTCGGGTCGTGACTGGTCAGAACCAGTTCGGATGCTCCCGCTGCTTGCGCTGCAGCAACGGCCTGTTCAGGACTCGAGTGGCCCCAGCCCTCGTGCTCGGCAAGCTCTCCGGCCACGTACTGGGCATCGTGGACGAGGACGTCCACACCCTGCACGTGAGAT
>JBDLJV010000055.1:0-12552 GCA_039714175.1 Actinomycetota bacterium | reverse complement strand
GTGGGCTGGAGCCTTCGCTGAGAGGGTCTGTAACCCTGGGTTCGCGATTGTGGGGAGCGCCGATGCGCTCCCCACAATCTCTGTTCTCTGTTCTTGCTGACGCCTGAAATCTGACGCCTGATTCCTGTCCTAGCTACAGCCCTTGGAGTCGCCGCAGTTGAGGCAGCGGTAGCACGAGCCGTTACGGACCGTGATGTGGCCACAGGTGTCACAGAGAGGGGCATCACCCATCTTGTCTGCGAGCACCGCCTGGACAGCTGCTGTCTGCACGTCCTCGGCAGAGTGCACCTCGGCGGGCGTGACCACTGTCGCTGTTGCGGCAGCGGTTGCTGCTGGCTGTGGTGCTGGAGCAGAACCGTTGTCTGCGAACTTCGCTGCGCGGACCTGTGCATCGATGTCCTGCTCCATGGCGGCTTCCGTCAGATCGAGCTGCAATCCTGCGTCAACCGCTGCGCCCTTCGGTGGCTCCGGAAGGACACCGGCGCGGTCCGGCGGGACCTGTGCCAGCTCGTCACGGTGCAGATACTCGACACCCAGAGCTCGGAAGACGTAGTCCACGATCGAGTTGGACATCTTGATGTTCGGATGTCCCTCGACGAGACCCCGTGGCTCGAACGTCTGGAACGTGAACGTGTCAACGTACTCCTCGAGTGGGACGCCGTACTGAAGCCCCTTGCTCACCGCAATGGCGAAACAACCCAGGATGCCGCGCAATGTTGCGCCTTCCTTGGCGAGATCCAGGAAGACCTCACCGAGCGTGCCGTCTTCGTACTCGCCGGTACGCAGGAACACCTTGTGCCCACCGATACGTGCTTCCTGGGTGAACCCGGTGCGACGGCCAGGGAGCAGGAATCGTGGCCTCGGCAGCGACCTGTACGCCTCTGTGGGCGACATTCCCGGTTGGTAGACGCCTGAGAAGAGGTCGACCTCTCGGGCCACCGCTTCGGTGAGCTCCTCGTCCTCATCCTCAGCGATCCCGTCGTTGGACGTTGCCGACAGCGGCTGCGAGGCCTTCGAACCATCCCTGTACAGCGCCATTGCCTTGAGACCGAGCTCCCATGAGAGCTGATAGGACTCCTCGATGTCCTCGACCGTTGCCTCATTCGGCATGTTGATGGTCTTGGAGATGGCACCAGAGATGAACGGCTGGGCCGCAGCCATCATCTTGATGTGGCCGATGTGGTGGATGTACCGCTCGCCGTACTTGCCGTTCTTGTTCGCGGTGTCGAACACCTGGAGGTCTTCGTCGCGTAGCCCGGGAGCGCCTTCGATCGCCTGGCGCCCGCAGATGACATCGTTCGCATCGTTGATCTCGCTGGTGGAGAAACCGAGCGCCGACAGCATGTTGAACCCGAGTCCGTTGTACTCCTCCGGCGTGAATCCGAGCCGCTGCATCGTCTCCTCGCCGAGCGTCCACTGATTGAACGCAAAGCCGATCTCGAACACACCCGGCAGGGTTGCCTCGATCTTGGCGATGTCCTCGTTCGTGAACCCGTTGAGTTTCAACGTCTCTCGATTGATGCTCGGCGCACCTTCGAGGCTCATCGTTCCAACGACGTAGTCGATGATCGACTGGACCGTTGCCTCGTCGTACCCGAGGTGAGCCAGAGCCGGAGCGACCGACTGGTTGGCAATCTTGAAGTAGCCACCTCCAGCGAGCTTCTTGAACTTGACGAGAGCGAAGTCCGGCTCGACACCCGTTGTATCGCAATCCATGAGCAATCCGATCGTGCCTGTCGGCGCGAGTACCGTTGCCTGTGCGTTGCGGTAGCCATACCTCTCGCCATCGGCAACGGCCGAGTCCCACGCATCATGGGCATAGGCGAGCATGTCAGCCGGACAGACGTCCTGGTCGATTCCGACGACGGTGTGACCCACGGCGTCGTACTCGGTCTGGTCTGCACCGTACGCAGCCTTCTGGTGATTCTTCATCACGCGAAGCATCGAGTCTGCGTTCTCGTGATAGAGCGGGAAAGGTCCGACAACGGATGCCATTTCGGCCGATGTTGCGTACGAGTACCCGGTCAGGATCGCCGTCAGAGCGCCGGCGATTGCACGACCCTTCTCTGAGTCGTATGCGATGCCCATGCGCATGAGCAGTGAACCGAGGTTCGCGTATCCCAGGCCGAGCGTGCGGTAGTCGTACGAGCCCTGCGCGATGGCTTCCGACGGGAAGTGCGCCATGGTCACCGAGATCTCAAGAACCATCGTCCAGATACGCGTGGCGTACTTGTAGGACTCGAGATCGAATACAGCAGTGTCATCGTCGTAGAACGTTCCGAGGTTCAGCGATGCCAGGTTGCATGCCGTGTTGTCGAGGAACATGTACTCGGAGCAAGGGTTCGATGCACGAATCTGGCCACCGGCGGGGGAGGTGTGCCACTCGTTGATCGTGGTGTGGAACTGGACGCCCGGATCGGCCGATGCCCACGCCGCCTGTGCGATCTGATGCCACAACTCACGGGCTCTGACCGTCTTCATCGGTGCGCCGTCGGTGCGGCGGGTGAGGTTCCATTCGTCATCGGCCATCACGGCATCGACGAACTCGTTGGTCATCCGTACTGTGTTGTTCGAGTTCTGCCCCGAGACGGTGGCGTAGGCCTCTCCGTTGAAGTCCGCCGAGTAGCCGGCAGCGATGAGCGCCCTGACCTTCTCTTCTTCCACGGCCTTCCAGTTGATGAACGTCTCGATGTCGGGGTGATCGACGTCGAGGATGACCATCTTCGCTGCGCGGCGTGTGGTCCCACCCGACTTGATAGCCCCCGCCGCACGATCTCCGACCTTGAGGAAGGACATGAGACCGGATGACTTGCCGCCTCCCGAGAGCGGTTCGCCCTCGGCGCGGAGGTTGGAGAAGTTCGAACCCGTGCCGGAACCGAACTTGAACAGCCTGGCCTCCCTGACCCACAGATCCATGATGCCGCCCGCGTTGACGAGGTCGTCGTCGACCGACTGGATGAAGCAGGCATGCGGTGACGGGCGGCTGTAGGAATCGGGCGATGCGGTGAGTTCATCGGTCTCGGGATCGACGTACCAGAAGCCCTGTTCCGGGCCCTCGATGCCATAGCGGTGGTGGAGTCCGGTGTTGAACCATTGTGGTGAGTTCGGGGCAGCCATCTGGTGGAGGAGCATGTAGGCAAGCTCATCCTCGAAGATCTGGGCATCTTGAGCAGTGGCGAAGTAACCGTTCTCCTCACCCCAGAAGCGCCATGTCCCTGCCAGACGGTCGATGACCTGGCGGGCGGAGCGTTCCGGGCCGAGCACGGGATCACCGGAATCGTCGAGGATCTGGGCGCCGCTGCCGTCGACCTGGGGGACACCCGCCTTGCGGAAGTACTTGGACACCATGATGTCGGCTGCGACCTGGGACCAGGCTGCGGGGATCTCGGCATCGGTCATCTCGAAGACGATGGACCCGTCTGGATTGGTGATCCGTGAGTCCCGTCTGGACCATTCGACGGTGTCGTACGGGCTTGTGCCCTCGGTGGTGAACCGCCTCTCGATGCTGAGTCCTGCTGTCATCCGTTGCCTTCTCTCGACGTTGTGCCGCCCAATCGGGCGACATATCCACAAACTTGCCCACAAACACAACATGTTGTGTTGATGATGTATCCGCACCCACTACATGTTGCGTGGTTGCACGAGTGTAATTACATCTGTGTCAATAATCAAATACCATCAGAAACCGAGCGAAAACGCCCGAATCACGGGAAGTAGGGACATTTCTAGTGGCTCGGTGTGACACATTGCCACCCGTGTGGCATGTCCCTTTTCGCGAGTCCGAGGATTTTTCGCGAACTGGGTCCGTACAGCGAGTCGGTGGAGATGTCGGACGCAGGGTCCGTTCTGCTTTGGCGTGTAGACGCCGGAAGGGCGGATGGAGCGGGGAGGTCGCTCGGCTAGAGCGAACTCGTCGTGTCCGCCCCCGGCCAGACGCTGTGAAAACCGTTGCGCCACAGATCCGGGACTTCACTATCGCCGGTGATCATGACTGCTGAACCGTCGGTTCGATTCCACAGAAGGAGGTAGAGATCGGACGCGTCTCCCGTGAGCGTGGCATCTGCGGCCCCACCGTCGCGCTTTGTTGTGATGCCATCGGGGGCGAGGGTGAGGTGCCATTGGTCGTCGGTGTCCGTGGCGTGAATCGCCATTGTCCGGACTCTCTCAACAGGAAACACGTCGCGCCGCGGGGCGTTTGCGGCGACGAGTTCGTCGATTCCGTCAGACGCGAACACGGGATCGAACCCGGATGGGGTCTCGGCAGCGATCTGCGCGTCGAACCGGTGGATCGCTGTCTCGTGTGCCTGGCGTCTGGCCCACATTGCAAGGGGCGATGGTGCGGGGAGGAAGGTGAAGGTATCCAGATCGAGCGGGGCTGATTGGAGAACCCGAACCAGGTTGGCGTTGGTATCCAGATACCAGTTGATCATGTCGCCATCTTCGGGCCAGAAGACAGCGAGATCTGGCCAGAACTCGGTGAGATCGGCGAGATCACCGCCGTTCCACCCTTCGCGTGGCCGGTCGATGTGGCTTGCAGCCCACAGGTGGATCATGCTGAGGTGGCGCAGCAGCTCTCGCGTGTTCCATCCGGGGCACGTCGGAACATCAGCGTCGAGGCCACTCTGCCCGGCTGCTTCCGCCAGAAGCTCTGCTTCTCGTCGGACGATCGCGATGTGTTCTGCTATCTCCATGATCTTCTCCCACACGTTGGGTGTCGAGCCGAGTGTGTTGCTGCAAAATGCAGTATAGTGGGCGAGCGCTGCAACGCAGGAGCTATCAGCTCTCATCTCTCAGCTCTGCACGCTCCCGCAACCGATCCCGCACGTGCTGAATGTCCTCCGGACAGGTGTGGCTCGCCTTCCAGTAGCACCAGCCCGTGGGGAGGAAGAAGATCTGGAACAGGGAGAGACCGAGGGCGAGGTTGAACGGCGGTGGAAGTGTCTTCTTGATCACGTCTGCGGTAGCCGTTGTCAACCCGGTTCCCACGGCTCGCCCGATCCCGTTGACGAAGTTGCCCACGCCAAAGACTGTTGCCCTGTGCTCGGGGAGATTGACATCCGAGATCAGGGCGAACCAGTTGGGAGAATCGGCTGAGGTGAGAGCGAGAGCGATGAGCGCCGAAAGAAACGCCAGGGCCACCCATGGGTTCGTGACGATCGCCGCGAGCACCTCGGGGATGAACGTACCCGTTCCTGCTCCCTCTGTGACCTCCAAGCCACGCAGCGGAACCCAGAAGAACACGAGGAAGAATGGGATTGCTCCAAGGATTCCGAGAGCAGACACGTATGCCCGACCCGACAGGTTCCTCCGCTGCCAGCGGTCCCCGATGTGTCCGAAGAGGATAGAGAAGAGGGCTCCAACCGTGAATAGCGCAGCGAAGAGTCCGCCGACCTGCTGCCCGGTCGCCTGGGAGTAGCCCTCTGCGATCACCTTCTCCTGATACAGCAGCGGAACCCACACCAGTGACCCGTATGCGACCTGTGCCGTGAGACCTTGGAGCACAAGCCACCGGTTCGTTCGAATACGGCGAATGCTGACCAGCTGGTCCATATCGATCTCGTAGTCGTAAGTGCCGCCCATCTCGAAGAGTGCGTGGAGCTCAGGTTCTTTGAACCCGCGAGGTGCATCGAACGTCGTCAGGAAAAGCAGCGAGAAGATCAGTCCTGCGACCGCGAGAATGAAGAAGGGAGGGGAGTGGTTGTGGGCTCCCGCCTGGGAGGCCAGCAGGCTGCCGAGCAACGTACCGATTCCCTGGCTGAGCCCCCAGAACGACATGGCCAATCCGCGACGGTTCGGGGCGATGAAGTCCGAAATGACCGAGAAGCCAACGGATGCGATCGATCCGAGTCCGATACCGGCAACAATCTGGAGTATGAGGAGGATCCAGTAGGAGGTGGTTACACCGGAGAACCCGATCGCAAGCGCCCAGATGACCGTTCCCCACAGTAGGAGGCTCTTGCGGTCCCTCGAGTCAGCGAGGTATCCCCATACGACGGCGGTCACTGCAGTGACGAGGATCTGCGCACCAGCGAGAACGCCGATAGCCGTTGTTCCCACGTCGAAGGTCTCGCGCAGTTGAGGTGTCATCGAGGGAATGAGGGCGATGGCTGCGTTGTCGAGCGACGCGAGGATCACGAACACGACAATCGTGTAGATGACGTGCGCTTTTCCGCCCCACCAAGGGCGCTTGGCAATTATCGCCATGCGTTCATCGTCGCGGGGCGTGAAGGATCACTCTGGGGAAGGCTCCTCGAACGGTGGGTTGTGGTCAATGAGCTCACCGCCCGGACCCATCTCTGTCGGCGGTCCCGCATCTGGCGCAGGCGTCCCTTCGAACGGTGCCCATGCGGCGAGAATCAAGCCGAGGAGTAGTCCGAGCAGGGGGAGAATCCAGATCAAGTTGGAGTGGAGAGGGATCACCCCGTACATGAAGAGCGTGATACCGCCGAAGAGGCCGAAGAGGAATCCTGCCACCAATCCAAGGAATGGTCGACCGTTCATTACGCCACCTTCTTCCGGATACCCGCCCCCAGCGTGGCGAAGCCCATCACGATGGTGCCTGTTGCGCCAATAAGCGCTGCAGGTCCGGGATCGCCTTCGAGTGCCATCGTCACGGCAACCTTGCAGGTTTCGCCCTGCTGGGTGTGTGTTGCTGTCACCTCAAGGCCACCCGTGCCCCTTGGTACGAAGCCGGGGACGGTGTAGGCGTAGGTGCCTGACGCTTCCGTCAGTTCGGTCGTGCCCGGCCAGGAGACAACCGTCCATCCGCCGAATGGCAGGCGAACATCTATACCACCGTTGATCTCCACCGGCTCCGACGGCGGGTCGATATTGATCGAGCCCGTGTACTGGACAGTGTCAGCCTCCGGAACGATGACGACATCATCGAGCGACTGGCTCTCGGTCACTGTTGGCCCTCCGGTGAAGGTCACACTTCCGGTACAACCGGGATCGATGACTTCGCCGTGTGCGGGTGTCCCGAGACCTATGACCAGGAATGCGACCATTGTTCCCAGGAGCATCAGGCTTGCGGTTCGCTGCTTCAGTTGCATCGCTGAACCTCCTCCAGATCCAATAGTAGACGGTGGGTCCGAAGTGTCCGGAGAATCGGGCAGAGGTAGGCTCGACCCATGACCGATCGAGCAGCATCACCGAATCCCGTGTGGACACCTGATGAAGAGACCGTGCGCAACGCCAATCTCACGAGGGTCATGGCGGATCGTGGGCTGCCGGACTATGAGTCGTTCCATCGGTGGTCGGTCGACGATCCTGACGGTTTCTGGACGATGGTGATCCAGGAACTCGACATTGAGTTCGAGACTGACCCCACATCCATTCGCGGCTCGAGTGACCCCAAGGCACCCGATTGGTTACCCGGAGCCAGGTACAACATCGTTGCATCGTGTCTGGACCACGATCCTGATGCTGTGGCGATCATCGCCCGTGAAGGTGCGGAGAGACGTGAGATCTCTGTTCGAGAGCTCAAGGCGCAGGTCGCTGCCTTCGCAGCAGGATTTCGGAACGCCGGGTTCAGCGTCGGGGATCCGGTGGCAATCACGATGCCGATGACGCCCGAGGCCGTCATCGCGTATCTCGGCACGATCGCTGCAGGTGGTGTTGTCGTGTCCATCGCGGACTCGTTCGCTCCCGATGAGATCGCTACACGGCTGCGGATCACCTCACCGGTTGCCGTTGTGACCCAGGACGAGGCCGAACGTCTCGGCCGGCGGCTCCCCATGTACGCCAAGTGTGTTGATGCCGGTGCTCCGACCTGCATCGTGGTGGACACCGGCGCCGGAACAGCCGTTCGTCCCGAGGATGTCCTGTGGAACGACTTCGTCATGGAGGGTTCTCCATTTGAGCCTGTTCCCGTGGCTGCCGGTGCACATGCGAACATTCTCTTCTCATCGGGAACGACCGGTGAACCGAAGGCGATTCCGTGGACCCACTCCACGCCGATCAAGAATGCCATGGATGGCCGTTTCCATCACGACATCCATCCCGGAGATGTCGTTGCGTGGCCGACGAACCTCGGCTGGATGATCGGGCCGTGGCTCATCTTCGCTGCCCTGCTGAACGAAGCGGCGATCGTCCTGTACGACGATGCTCCCACGACTGAGGGCTTCGTGGAGTTCGTGGAGGAGGCTGGCGTCACGATGCTGGGCGTTGTGCCATCGATCGTTGCTGCGTGGAGATCCTCAGGTGTGCTCTCGGTCGGTGACTGGACATCTGTCCGAGTGTTGTCCTCGACCGGAGAGGCTTCAGGTGTCGACGATTACACCTGGCTGATGGAGGCTGCCGGTCACGTACCTGTTATCGAATACTGCGGCGGAACGGAACTCGGCGGGGGGTACATCGCAGGTACCGTGCTCCAACCCGCTCTTGCAGCCCGGTTCACGACACCGTGCCTCGGTGTCGATCTTGTCCTGATCGATGAAGATGGTTCCGACGGTGATGAAGGCGAAGCCTTCCTGGTGCCGCCATCGATCGGGATGTCAACCGAGCTCCTCAATCGAGATCACGAATCGGTGTACTACGACGGTGTGCCTGACCACGAGCCTCAATTGCGTCGTCATGGGGATCAGATGGCGCGCGAGCCCGGCGGCCTCTATCGAGCGCTCGGCCGTGTCGACGACACGATGAATCTCGGTGGTATCAAGGTCTCGTCCGCTGATCTTGAAGGAGCGATCGGTGACATTGCCGGCGTCAAGGAGCTGGCGGCGATCGCGGTGCCGCCGGCAGGCGGTGGCCCTGAGCATTTGATCGTCTTTGCCGTGCCCACAGAGGGTGGTCCGGACACGAATGATCTCCGTTCAGAAGTGCAGCGCCGCATCAGGGCTCATCTCAACCCGCTGTTCAAGGTGCACGACGTCCTGCTCATCGATCAACTCCCACGCACGGCCTCCCAGAAGGTCATGCGCCGCTCCTTGCGCGCGCAGTACGAGGCATAACCGACCGTACAATTCGAGCAGGCCAGTACGAGGAGATCCCTGCATGAAGGGCGACCTGCCATACGAGACGCTGCGAGAGCGTGTCACGAGCCTTGACGGCGTCGTCATGGTCATCGGAGACGCCGAAACGGGCAAGACGACGCTCGCGCGTATGCTTCTGCGCGACGCGGTCGAGCTTGGGCGAACCGTTGCGTACGTTGACGGTGACGTGGCGGCAGCAACCGTCGGGCCGGTGGGGTGTGTCGGGATGAAGGTTGTCTCCTCGGTTGAGGACTGCGATGTGCTTTCGACGCCGGATGAGCTTCGGTTTGTGGGCGCTGTGGAACCGAGTGGTGTCGTGCTGCCTCACGTTGTGGCCGTCACCGCACTCATCGATGCCGCCAAGGAACGGGCCGACCTCGTCATCTGTGACACGACCGGTGTCGTCACAGGGGTCGTCGGCCAGACGCTCAAATATCACCTTGTCGAACTTGCCCAACCCGAGCTCGTGATCGCGATCAGGCGGGATGAGGAACTCGATCCTGTGATCGGGATGCTTCGTCGTTTCCTCTCTACGCGCGTCGCTGAGATTGAGCCTTCTGCCGAGATCGTGTCCGGCTCACCGATCGACCGCCAACAGACCAGGGCGGAGGCGCTTCACAAGGATCTTGGCGACGACCCGCCGCGGTGGCGTGTCCAGACCACGGTTTTTGCGCCGACGCTTCCTGTCGGATTCGATGTGAGCCGGTTGGACGGGATGCTCGTAGGCGTGCAGGACGAACGCGGGCGGTGTCTCGGCCTCGGGGTGCTCGAACATGTCGACGGGACCGTGAAGGTGGCGACCCGTTTCGGGGACGAGATGCGCGGCCTCAGGCTTGGTTCGATCCGAGTCGATCTTGACACGTTCTCCACGAGTCGTGTGCGTCTTCGGGAGCTGATCTTCGGCGTCTGACGGGATTCGACGAACCGGTCTATCCCTGATGCCCCTTGCCGTGTTGACCGCCGTTCCCGGCACCTCGGGACGATCCGCCTCGCTCTGTATCCGTCGAAAGGATCAGTTCATAGGCCTCTGTGTCCATTACGTACGGTTCACGGTCGATTCCAGCGGCTTCCAGCTGGGAAACGAAGGCTCTCAGGTGGTTGCGCGAGCCCCGAAGGAGATTCTCGTAGACCCGGATGATGTCAGGGTTTGTCGTATCGGCGAGATACCCCTCGAGATCGACGATGTCGACCTCTTCGATGATCGCTCCGACCTCCAAAGCTGCGGTGATCGATTCTGAGCCCGTTTCGATGAGTGTGTCGTAGAGCGACTGAAGTTCGTGGTTCTCAAAGACACCGATGTCGTTCTGATCCATCGGATCGTCCAGCCCGTACGTCTCAATGAGGCCAAGGACCGCGTCCATGTGAGTCAGCTCTGCAGATGCGATGTTCGAGAAGATCGATTGACCCCACATGTCGCCGAGCGTGACGTACACGTCGTACGCCAGCTTCTCTTCCTCCCTCATGAACAGGATCCCTGATGCTTCGTCATCGGTGAGGCCGGTTGCCGCAGGTGAATCCTCCGTAGTCGGAGGCGCTGGTGCGTCGTCGCTCGCTGCGATATCGCTGCCTGCGGTCTCGTCCGCGACGGTTGCTGATGCGGAAGCGGGGGGCAACGATGGATCATCGGATGTGGCTCCGAAGGCGAAGGCTGTGACAGCCGTGATAGCGACGAGCGCGAGTGCTGCGAGGAGCACTCCTTGGAGTGAGAGGAACGTGTCTTTCATGGATGGTCTCCTGGATGTGCGTTGTTCCGCATTGAATCTCGGGCACGTGAACCTCGCCCGAAGCATCCGTGAACGTTGGATGAAGGTCGAAGTACGGCGACCGGTTCAGGAGTCTCCGCCCACCATCCATGTTGTGCGCTCATATGCGTCGGCCAATCTGGCTTCGATTGCAGGAAGATCCAGCTCCGGCAAGTCGTAGTGATCCTGCAGCATGCATGCCACGGTCGGCATGTCGCTCAAGTCGGGCCAGTCCTCGGAGTGCCAGAGGCGGCTTCGCCGAAGTGCCTTGGCGCAGTGGATGAATACCTCATCCACGTCGACGCCGATCGCGACCTTCGGATGGAGATCGTCGTCAGCGCAGGCATCCAACACCTCTGGGTCGGTTGTGATCGTCGCTGTTCCGTTGACTCTGAGTGTTTCGTCGAGGCCGGGGATACAGAACAGAAGCCCCACTCCCGGCGACTCGACGAGATTCTGCATCGAGTCGAGTCGATTGTTTCCTGCGAGATCAGGGATGGCGAGCCGGTGTTCATCGAGCACGCAGACGAAGCCCGGACGTCCACCCCTGGGTGATACGTCGACGCGACCATCGGAGCTACTCGTTGCCAGCAGGACGAACGGCGAGTGCCTGATGAGTTTCTCGCAGTGCTCGTCCAGATGATCGATCTGCTTGGCGAGGGACGGCTTCGATGGATCCCTGTACACAGATCTGAGGTCGGCAGCGGTGCTCAACGCATGGTCGAAGGGCATCGTTCAAGCATACGAAGGCGAACGTTCGCGCACAAGGGCGCATGAATCCGACGGAGACGGTGAGTGGCGCGAGAGTATCTGGCGTCATCACCGGTGGGCGATCCGCAGTTCTTCGGTATCGTGGCCTTCACGCAAGGGGAGGATCCGATCGAACCGCTGCTGATGTGTTCGGGACTGCGAGTCGCCGTGAGCGATCGCGATTCTGCAGATCGTTTCGACCTTACGCCTCCCGTGTCTGACCGAGGTGAACATCTCGAACAGGGTTGGGTGGAAGTCATCGATGGTGTTGACCTGAGCGTGTTCCCGAGTGAGCGAGTTGCGATCGTGGGGGAGTCCGCTTCGGGCAAGTCGCTGATTGTGAATGGCATGTTCGCCCTGATGTCCGCCGGTACCAGGACAATCGGAGGGAAGACGACCTTCGCCGGCTCGAGCTTCAATCCCGGTGGGGAGGAGACCGTCGACACAGGAGGAGGGGCTGGGTTCTCTTCGTTGGAGGATCGGCTTGCCGGAACACAGCTGGCTGAGGGTTCGCCGGAATGGATGCGAACTGTTGGCACACAGGTCGGCTTTGTGTTCCAGGATCCTACGGCATCGTGGAACCCGCTCATGTATCTCGGTGGACAATCTGGCGAAGCGCTGGGTGAGCACAACGATCTTTCCAACGAGGAGATTGAGCTGAGAGTGCTGGATGCGCTCGGGGATGTCCAATTGCCGAAGTCGCGCAGGTTCTTCCGTTCGACCCGACGGCAATTCAGCGCGGGACAGAATCAGCGGGCGATGCTTGCTGAGGCGTTGACCCGCGTTCCTGACCTGCTTGTTGCAGATGAGCCGTTCGCAGGTCTCGACGTTTCCGTGGCCGCGACGATTATCGAACTGCTGCACGATCTCCAGCGAAAGCGGGGCATGGCGCTTCTGGTCGTAACCCATGACTTCGGACTGGTTGCGCGAATCGCCGACAGGGTCGTGATGGTGTATGCCGGGCAGGTCGTAGAGATCCGGTCTGCCATTGAGCTGTTCCGCAGTCCACGGCACCCCTACACGGCTGGGCTGCTCGCCAGCGTTCCCGGTTTGACCGACCGACGACTTGAAGCCCTCAGGGGTGAGGC
>JBDLJV010000054.1:0-12609 GCA_039714175.1 Actinomycetota bacterium | reverse complement strand
TGAGCGAGGTATCCGAGCCGCTTGTCCGGCCGCTTCTTCACAACGACTACAGCGGCGACAGCGGCACCGACCAGAACGACGATGACAAGAGGGATCAGTAGGGGCGGCATGGTTTGACTCGCATCGGTGACATCACAGGCTCTACTTCGGCATCCTGACCGGAAAGGTGTAGTAGTTGCTACTCCTCGGGCCAAGACCGGTACGATGAAGCCAACGCCGACGCGATCTGGAGGAAACCGTGACGTTCTGGCAGTTCTTCTTCTTGCTGCTGATCTACATCCCGCTTCTGATGCTGTGGATCTTCGCCCTCAGCGACCTGGCCAGACGAGCGGATCTGTCGGGGGTCGCAAAGGGACTGTGGGCGGTTGCGGTCGTCCTGCTGCCGCTTCTCGGCATGCTCATCTACTTCATCACGAGGCCTGACGATCCGGACATGCAGCCAGACGCAGCAACGGCGATGCGGGCAGCAGTCGACAAGCAGGCAGAAGCCTCCACCGTCGATCAGCTCGAAACACTCGCCAACCTGCGTGAGGCAGGGACCCTCTCCGAGGAGGAGTTCACCAAGGCCAAGGCAAAGCTCCTCGACGCCGGATGACGATCGTCGACGACACGCTCGAGCGGCTGATCCTCGTCGGTCTTGTCGTTCCTCTCTTCCTTCTGTGGATCGTCGCGTACGTCGATCTCGCCCGGCGAGATGATTTCTCCCTCAAGAAGAAGGCGGGCTGGGGGGCAGCGATGTTCTTTGGTGCATACGTCGGAATTGCTGCCTACTTCATCCTGCGTCCGGTCCGACCGCCGGCAGGGAAGGATTCTGGAGCCACGGCTTCACGATCGTCGCAGGTCGTGAACGATCTTGAGGCACTGCACAAGGCTCGTGCCGACGGTGATATCACCGAGGACAACTACCTCGCGACGAAGCGACAACTCCTCGGTCTCGTCTGACGCCGTCAAAGGCTGAACGATGTGCGCCTCAGCACTAGCGTTCGTGTCGCAGGCCCGGGTGGCGAAATCGGCAGACGCGGCGGACTTAAAATCCGCTATCCGAAAGGGTGTACAGGTTCAAGTCCTGTCCCGGGCACGCAGAGCGGTCATCGGTCTCTGATTCTTCTTCCTGCCGAAAGCTGGAATCTGACGGCTGATATCTCCCAAGAACTATTGGCTCCGACTGATTCCTAACCTCGGGGCAATTCCAACAAAGGAGCCCTTCGGTGAAAGTCTTCCCCTCTGAGAAGATCCGCAATGTTGCACTTGTAGGACACTCCGGGTCGGGCAAGACCACCCTTGCCGAAGCGCTGCTGTATCGCGCCGGGGCCATCGACCGCATCGGAACCGTCGAAGCCGGGAACACAATCACCGACTACGACCCGGAAGAGCACGAACGTGGAACGACGATCACGATGGCGCTTGCTCCATTCGAGTGGCGGGGCCACAAGATCAACCTCATCGACACGCCCGGCTACGCCGACTACGCAGGCGAGCTGCACGCAGCACTCAGAGTCACAGATCTCGCAGTCTTCGTCGTCGACGCCGTCGAGGGCGTCGAGGTCCAGACCGACTACGCGTGGCGGATCGCAGAGCGTCTCGGCGTTCCCCGCATGGTGTTCGTCAACAAGCTCGACAAGGAACGGGCGTCGTTCGACAAGGTGCTGAACCAGCTCAAGGACACCTTCGGCCAGGGAATCGCGCCGATCGAGCTTCCCATCGGCAAGGAGGAATCGTTCCACGGAATCGCTGACCTGTTCCGTGACAAGGCGTACTTCTACGATTCCGGCAAGGCCGAGGTCGCCGAGATGCCCGAAGAGATGGTGGATCGCGAGCACGAGGTTCATGACAACCTCGTCGAAGGAATCGTTGTAGGTGATGACGAGCTGCTGGAGAAGTACCTCGAGGGTGAAGTCCCATCGGTCGAGGAACTCGAACGCACGATGGCCGCAGGTGTTGCGGAAGCGAAGGTGTTCCCCGTTGTCTGCGGTTCTGCGACCGGCCCCATCGCCGTTGACAGACTTGCCGACTTCATCGTCGAACTCGCCCCCGCCCCTGCCGACCGACCAGCGGCCATTGTCACTGTCGGCGATCAGGAGATAGAGATTGAGAAGGACCCCAGCGGCGATCCCCTGGCCTTCGTGTTCAAGACACTCGCCGATCCATACGTGGGACAGATCAGCCTGCTCAAGGTCATGTCCGGGACGCTGACGCCCGACACCCACCTCATCAGTGGACGATCAGGTCAGGACGAGCGCCTCGCGAAAATCGCGACGATGTTCGGGAGCGAAACGACTCTCGTCAACTCAGCCCCCGCCGGCGACATCGTTGCCGTGGCGAAGCTGATCGACACGAAGACCGGCGACACACTCGCTCCGAAGAACAAGCCCGTTGTCGCTGCCCCGATCGATTTCCCCGAACCGGTCCTGGCAACCGCACTCATCGCACGCACGCAGGCCGACGATGACAAACTGTCCTCGGCGCTGCACCGCATCCTCGAGGAGGATGCCTCGCTCCGTGTCGATCGCAACAGGGAGACGCGACAGACGCTGCTCTACGGACTCGGCGACAACCACGTCACCACCGCGATCGAGAAGCTCAAGCGCAAGTTCGGAGTCGAGGTCGATCAGGAGAAGGTCAGGGTCCCCTACCGGGAGACCATCACGCGTCCGGCTGACGCAGAGGGCAAGCACAAGAAGCAATCCGGCGGCCATGGTCAGTACGGGGTCTGCCACCTGGTGCTTCGGCCGATGCCGCGGGGCGACGGATTCGAGTTCGTCGACAAGGTCAAGGGCGGGTCGATCCCGCGTGGCTTCATACCCGCCGTCGAGAAGGGTGTTGTTGAGACAATGGAGGACGGCGGGAACTACGGGTTCCCCGTCGTCGATGTCGAGGTGACCGTGGACGACGGGAAATACCACTCGGTGGACTCGTCAGAGATGGCGTTCAAGCTTGCCGCACGGGCAGGTTTCAGGGAAGCCTTCGATGCCGCCGGACCCGCGGTTCTCGAACCGATCTCGCAGGTTGCGATCACGATTCCGGCTCAGTACCAGGGCGACGTCATGGGTGACATTGCTTCACGGCGCGGTTCGGTGCAGGGTTCATCGACGAACGAGAACGGTCGCCAGGTCGTGGAGGCTCTCATCCCGACAAGTGAGATCTCGAGGTATGCCATTGACCTTCGCTCATTGACGAGCGGATGGGGCCGGTACACGGCATCGTTCGACCACTACCAGGAGCTGCCTTCCCACCTCGTCGATCGCGCCATGGCAGAAGCCAACACGACTGACGACTGACGACGCACGATTGTCGTCAGTCGCTCATCGTCAGTCGTTGTGCAAGTCCGTGAAGAAGGCCGTACTCGCTGACAACCACGCGGTCGGTTCCCGCCACCAGTAATGCACGATCCACAAGTACCGCGCCAGCAAGGACCACCGGGGCACGCTTGGGGTCCAGCGCAGGGATCGCCGCGGTCTGGGTGATCGTCAGGATGCTGAGTTCCGAGATCAGCTCCTTGATCGCAGAACGCGACAGGACCGTTTCATGGATCGCCTCCCTGTCATAGCGCTCAAGGCCGAGAGCGATGCCTGCGAGGCTTGTGAACGTCCCGGCGACACCGATCACGGTTCCGGGTGTCGCCGGAAGCGCAATCGCAGAGAACTCAGCATCGGCGTGCGCTGCTGCTTCGCTGAGTTGCGTGCCAAGGGGCGGTCTATCAGGCAGCTTCCGATCTGTCAGGCGTACCGATCCGAGATCGATGCTCCGGGCGTACGCGGGATCCGACACGCCGAGCACGAACTCGGTCGAACCACCACCGATGTCAATGACGAGATAGGGCGGGTCTCCTGTGACCTTGGACGTGGCACCGGCAAATGAGAGCTCGGCTTCCTCATCTCCGCCGATTATCTCCGGATGAATGCCGAGCACGTCCCCAACGGCTGCCATGAGTGTCTCGCCATTGTCGGCGTCTCTCGAGGCTGACGTCGCAACGGCGCGCACGCGTTCGACATCATGGAGGTCTATCGCTTCGGCATATCGCTCCATGACATCGAGCGTCGCCGCCATTGTGTCATCCCTGAACCTTCCGGTGGCGTCGACACCCCTGCCCAGTGCCGTGACGGTGGTGTCCCTGACAAATTCAGTTCCTGATCCATCGGTGATCAGCAAGCGCACCGAATTCGAACCGATGTCGATGGCCGCGACTCTCAAGACGGCTCCACCCAGAACTCGTTGGCGACCGGACCCTCAGCAGCAGCCACGACGCAGGGAACTGCGCAGTTGAGGGGATCGACCCGAGATGCTACGTCCTCACCGATCGGATTCTCGTTGCCCGCTGCAGTGTCCGCGTACTGCGCGTGCAGGCACTTGACGCCTCCCCCGGAGCCTGCCACGCCGCCAGACGGTCGTGGGCCATCCCATCCGTCAGGAATCAACGTTTCGCGATGCACCCGGTACCGCTCCATCGCTGCTGCGAAGCGCTCTGCGACGTCGGCGTCCAAGGAGACGCGTTCATCGGCTGCCCGGACCCCGCCGGCAGACTCAAGTCGCGAGATTCGTGTCCGGGCAAGGGGACAGGTGAGCCAATAGGTCGTCGGGAACGGCGTTCCATCATCGAGAATCGGCGGCACCTCGATGACGATCGGTAGGAGCAGGTGGCATCGCTGCAGTACGTTGACTTCTGAACGAGGAGGTCTGCCGATCTGAATCGCTACGACCGAGCGATCATCCATCATTCGTCTGGTCGTTGCCTGTTACGAAGTCCCATACCCGTTGGAAGAACGACCGATCCTCCACCTGGGAGGGAACGGCCGCTGCGACCTCGGTTTCGGTCTCATCGATTTCGTTCGGGATGACGACGTATCCGATCTCGCCCTCACGCACGAATCCGTACTGTTCGCGAGCCAACCGCTCCACTTCCTGCTCGGTGTAGAGGGCGGCGATGTCGCTCTCGAGCAGCGCATTCTCGGCGGTGAGTTGATCAAGCTCGGCTTGAGCTGCATCGACCCTTGCACCACGCTCAAGGTACTCACGCACAGGGAGCACACCTGTCGCGGCAAAACCCGCGATCACAAGTAAGGACATGAACAGCGCGGAACGCCAACGCCGTCGCCGTCGCCTGCGTGGGCGACGGGTCAGCTCAGCATCCGAGCGTTCAAGTGTGTCTGTCATCTGAACTTTCTGAACCGGTCCCATCCAGCGAAGCGCGCGTCGGCGCCGAGGCTCTCCTCGATGCGCATCAGCTGGTTGTACTTGGCCGTTCGTTCGCCTCGTGCAGGGGCGCCCGTCTTGATCTGACCTGCGTTCGTGGCCACAGCGAGGTGGGCGATGAAGGAATCCTCCGTCTCTCCCGAACGATGGCTGACCATGGATCCGTACGCCGACCGCTCGGCAAGTTCCATGGTGTGGAGCGTCTCGGACAGCGAGCCGATCTGGTTCACCTTGATGAGCACGGCATTTCCGATGCCCAAGCCGATCGCCTTCTCGAGGAGATCGACATTGGTGACGAGCAAGTCATCGCCGACGATCTGGGTCTTGTCACCCAGCTGGTCGGTCATCACCTTCCATCCGTCCCAATCGTCCTCGGCGAGACCATCCTCAACCGACACGATCGGGTAGTCCCTGACCAATCCGGCGAGATGATCGACCATCTCGGCCGACGAGAGCGTGGCACCGGAGAGTTCATACGAACCGGCCCGGTACAGCTCAGTGGCCGCAACATCGAGTGCGAACGAGATGTCCTCCCCCACTGTGTACCCGGCTGTTTCGATGGCTTCCGAGAGCACATCGAGAACTTCCCTGTCACCGGGCAGGTCGGGAGCGAAACCGCCCTCGTCACCGACGTTCGTGGGCAGACCTTGTCCTCCGAGCACCTTCTTGAGGGCTTGGTACACCTCGGCTCCGGCACGCAGGGCTTCCTTGAAGCTCGGAAGGCCACCGGGGACGATCATGAATTCTTGTGTGTCTATCGAGTTGGCGGCGTGAGCACCACCGTTGACGACGTTGAAACACGGCGTCGGAAGCGTGCGGGCACTCGTACCACCGAGGTATCGGTAGGCGGGCATCCCAACGCCTGCTGCGGCGGCTCGCGCCGTTGCGAGCGAAACGGACAGGACGGCATTCGCACCGAGGCTCGCCTTGTTCGGCGTGCCATCGAGGTCCAGCATCAGCTGGTCAACGGCTTCCTGGCGGGTTGCGTCCATACCGATCAGGCGCGGCCCGATCGTGTCGTTGACGTTGGTGACAGCACGCAGGACACCCTTGCCTCCGTAGCGATCACCACCATCGCGAAGCTCAACAGCTTCGAGTGCGCCGGTTGATGCTCCGGAAGGAACGATTGCCCTTCCGAAACCTCCGCCCGAGAGCGTTACCTCGGCCTCGACGGTCGGGTTGCCGCGGGAGTCGAGTACCTCCCTGGCGTGGATATCGGTGATCGTGGTGCGGTTCGTGCTCATGATGCTCCGAGGGTAGACGGTGGGTACGTTTGCTCAGTGGTTTGTCTGCGAAAAGGCTACCCAACAACCAACTTGGCAGATTGCCAGGATTGTTCAAGTTCGGACGGCGATGCCGATGCGATGTCGGCCGATCGTGACTCGAATTCGCTCTCCATGGCCTTGAATCGACTGATGAACTTGTCGACGGTCGCCCGTAATGCAACCTCGGGGTCGACACCCAGATGACGGGCGAGATTGATTGCGGTGAACAGCACATCGCCGAGCTCGTCCACAACGGCATCCCGATCCTGACCCGCTTCGGTGAGTTCCTCGATCTCTGATCGCAGCACAGGGAACACCTGCTCTGCAGTGTCCCAATCGAATCCGACGCTCCGAGCCCGCTTCTGGACCTTCATTGCCCTTGCAATGGCAGGCATTCCGGTGGGAATGTCATCCATCAGGCTCTCACGGTTCTTCTCCGCCTTCTTGATCTGTTCCCAGTTGCTGAGGACCTCGTCGGCATCTTCGACCACAACATCGCCGAACACATGAGGATGACGATCGACGAGCTTGCGGCGGATCCCCTCAGCTACCTCATCGATGTCGAACGCGCCAGCCTCCGCGGCGAGGGTTGCATGGAAGAGGACTTGGAGGAGAAGGTCCCCGAGTTCTTCCTCGACCTCGGCGTAGGCACCGAAGTCGGGGTCACCCGCCGGCGCTGCGATCGGGAGGTGACCTATGGCGTCAGCGGTCTCGTAGGCCTCCTCGATGAGGTGGGTGAGCAGCGTGTGATGGGTCTGCTTGCGGTCCCACGGACACTCCCGTCTCAGAATCCGATTCGTAGCAATGAGGCCGAGCAGGCCCGATGGTGTGGCTGGAACGAAGACCGACATGCGTGGCCCTCCGGCGTAGGCACCGAGTTCGCTCGCCGTGACGACAGCAACGATCTCATCGGTGTCGCCCAGCCGATCGAGGACGGTCACCTCGGCGTCTGCGTCGATCGTGCGCGTGAGCGCCAAGGACACGTCGGAGGCACGGAGTGCCGAATCGACCTGCGTGATGATCGTCGGAACATGCAGAGGCATCGGGTCGGGGAGATCCCGTGCGTCAAGTATCTGGAGTCCGTCAGCAATCGGGTCCAATCCGACGGCGATGTAGGCGAGATCGAGAAAGGACAGGCCGGGGAGGACTGCCACCGACAATCCAGCGGGCTCGGCTGCGGATCTGATCTGGGAGACGGTCCGCTCCCCGACTACGGCACTTCCCGGTACGCCATAGACAACGCTTCCTTTCCTTCCCGCGGCAAGGACGCGTTCAGTGATCGCGGCGTACACATCATCGAACTCTTCAAGCGACTCATACAGGTCGTCGCATGCGACGACACTTCGAAGGCCGGCAAGTTCGGTCGCGGCTGGGTGCTTGAGGGTGCGAACGATCACCGTGTCTGCATGCTCAAGCAGATGTCTCGATGCAAGGTCGACACGGTCGATGCCACTCGGACCGAGACCGACGATCGAGATCGTCATGTCAGGGAGAGGAAGGTGGTGGGATGATGCCGTCGACCGGCGGGTACCACATGCCGATGTCACTCCGCACACTGATCTCGGCGCGCTCAACGACTTCGTTGAGCCACATGTTCCAGTAGCTGTCGAGGATGTCGGCCGGTATCCATGCAACCGGGTCGGACATCATCTCATCGAGAGATGCAGGTGACTCGTTCGAATCGACCAGGATGATGTGGTAGCCGAATTCTGTTTGAACCGGACCGGTCGGCTCGCCAACGGGTGCTGCTGCTACAGCGGTTCCGAAGGATCCGACGAATTCTGCGGGCGAAGCAGGACATGGCAGCGCCCCACCGGGCGACTGCGTATCGAGCGATACCTCTTGGGCAACAGCAGCGAAGTCCTCACCGGCCGTCAACCGTGTGAACACGACGTTGGCCTCCTCCTCCGTCTGGACGAGGATGTGGCTGGCGCAGACCTGGACGAGGCTCTCCTGATCGTTCTGCCAGATCTCCTCTGCTATCTCCTGATCCTGACCAAGCGCACGGCGGACCCCGTCTCGAAGCATCAACTGGGTAGTCGCCACGTCGACAGCGGCTTCGGTGAACGAGGGATCCGCAGCAATGCTGTCGAGGAACCCCTGTTCAGCCGGCGAGATCGTCGCCCGATAGGCATCCCTGGCCTCCTGGGAGTCCATGTCCGTGAGCCCGAAGTCCTCTTCGGCGGCGACCATCATCGCCTGGGTGAATATCAGGCGTGAGAGGTCGTTGCGGAACTCCTCGCCGGACACCGTCAGACGATCAGCATTGCTCGCTCTGATGCTGAGAGCGAACGATTCGGTGATCTCGGAATCGTTGACCGTTGCTGCGATGTCTGCGGAGCTGCAGCCAGCCGCCACGATGGCAAGTGCGGCGATCGTTGGCGCAATTCGTTTGGTGGTAATCATGGGCTCCCGCCAGATTCGTCGGTTGAAGGCCACATTGTACGGAGGAACTCGGCAATCACCGTTGCTGGGGAGTCCTTCGGTGGGGGGAAGTAGAGAACAGATCCTCTCAGCAGAGCGTCCGGAACCAGGCGCTGGAGCCTGACTTCCTGGGATGTCCTCAACGTGACCGGAGCAATCCTGACTTCCCGCCGATTCTGAACGATCTCTGTGACACCGACACGGAGTGCTTCGACACGCAACCTGGCTGCATCGATCAAATCGCCGGCGCGTGCGGGGAGTGAGCCGAATCGGTCCTCCCACTCCGAGACCACATCGTCAACGGCGTCGCTCGTCGTAGCCGCAGCGAGCCTGCGGTACGCCTCGAGCCTGGCCTCGATGCCGGGGACGTAGTCATCCGGTAGGTGTGCATCTGCGTACAGATCAATGCGTACGGGCTCAGGCTCATCATCGGCCGGTGCCTCACCCTTGAGCTTGTTGACGGCGTCCGCGACCAGCTCTGTGTAGAGGTCGAACCCCACCGCTGCGATGTGCCCCGACTGCGTCTCGGACAGGATGCTGCCGGCGCCGCGGATCTCGAGATCCCGCATCGCTAGCTCGAAGCCGCTCCCCAGATCAGAGAACTGACCGATCGCCTCAAGCCTTCGGTAGGCCGTGTCCGTCAGACGATCCTCCTCCGGGTGGAAGAGGTAGGCGTATGCCCGCTGACTCGATCGGCCGACGCGGCCCCGAAGTTGATAGAGCTGGGCGAGGCCGAGCCGGTCTGCACGTTCGACGATGAGCGTGTTCACCTGCGGAAGGTCAAGACCGGATTCGATGATGGTCGTGGCCACGAGCACGTCGTATTCGTGGTTCCAGAAGTCGTACATGACCTGTTCGAGTTGTCCCTCGGACATCTGGCCGTGTGCGATGGCGAAGCGTGCGTCGGGGACCAGTTCCCTGAGCCGGGCGACCGCATGATCGATCGATTGGACCCGGTTGTGTACGACGTAGATCTGTCCCTCTCGGAGCATCTCACGACGAATTGCGGCACCAACAGCTCGCTCATCGTACGGGCCGACATAGGTGAGGATGGGATGACGGTCCTGCGGAGCCGTTCGGATGTTGCTGACCTCACGGATTCCGGTGAGTGCCATTTCAAGGGTGCGCGGGATCGGTGTTGCGGTGAGAGTCAGCACGTCGACGCTCGCCCTGAGCTCTCTGAGCCTGTCTTTCGCTGCGACACCGAACCGCTGCTCCTCGTCGATCACCACAAGCCCCAGCGCGTGGAACTGCATGTCCTTCGAGAGCAGGCGGTGCGTGCCAACGACGATGTCGACAGAACCGTCCTGTACGCCGTTGACGACGTCCCTCTGCTGCTTCTGGGTGAGGAATCTCGAGAGCATCTCGACTCTCACCGGGTAGGGAGCGAACCTCTCCTCGAAGTTCGTGAAGTGCTGCTGTGCAAGGAGCGTTGTCGGCACGAGCATCACAGCTTGCTTGCCGTCCTGGACCGCCTTGAACATTGCTCTGATCGCCACTTCGGTCTTTCCGAAGCCCACATCGCCGAAGATGAGGCGATCCATGGGGCTATCGGCCTGCATGTCCGCCTTGACGTCGACGATCGCGTTCATCTGGTCTGGTGTTTCCTCGAACGGGAACGCCGCCTCGAACTCGGTCTGCCACGGCGTGTCCTGTGAGAACGCATGGCCTTCGGCTTCTGCTCGCTTCCGGTGCAACGCAACGACCTGGTCAGCTACAACCGCAACTTCCTTTCGGATCTTGTTGCGGGTCTGGCTCCAGTCGGTTCCCCCCATGCGTGACAGACGGGGAGATTCCCCGCCGGTGTACCGGGTGATCGACGCAAGTTGGTCCGTCGGCACGTAGAGCTTGTCGTCTCCGGCGAATTCGACAAGGAGGTAATCGCGTTCGACGCCTGCGATGTCCCGATGCACGAGCCCGCTGAAACGCCCGATGCCGTGGTGCTGATGAACGATGAAGTCACCCGGATTCAGATCCCGGAACGCGTCCTGGACAGGCTTTCGCGTCCCTCGACGAGCTGTTCTGTGTGCCCTGCGGCGACCGGCGACTTCGCGTTCGCCAACGACGCCGAAACCAAGCGCAGGGAACACGAAGCCATCGTGGATACCGACCGATGTGATCGCTGCTCCCAGCTTCGCTAGTTCCTCCACCACAGGTAGGTCAGCGCCGTTCTCCGCGAGTACCGAGGCGACACGGTCGGCGGCTGTCCGACCATCCATTGCGATCACGATGTCGACATCGCGACTCTTCCACATGTTCACCGCGGTCGCTATCGATTCGGCGTCTCCAGCAACAGCATCGAGCGACCGGATCTCGTAGCCCGCATCACCGGGACCGGATGGTTGCGGTGGTGCTTCGATGAGCCTGTCGGCGATCGCCTCGGCGTCGAGCGGCAGGTAGAGCGGAGGATGAGCGCCCCCTTCGGGTCCTTCCGAACCCCACGTATCGGCGAGAGCCTCTGCAAGGTCTCCCTCCTCGGCAATGAGGGACTGCGCACGTGCCGCACAACGCTGCGGATCGAAGAGGAAGACGGGTGCGTCGCATTCGTCGAGCACGGTCCGCGGCCGAGTCAACCATGGCAGCCACGACTCCATGCCTTGGAACGAGATGCCGTCAGCGATTCTGTCCCAGGTGTCTGAAGCCCATGGTGCGTCCGTCAACAGCTCTGATGCTCGCGCTGCCAAACCTGAATCGATGATGACCTCGCGCGCCGGATGGACCGTCACCGACTCGTACGCGTCGAGCGATCGCTGGGAGGAGGCGGAGTAGGTGCGGATCTCATCAAGCGTGTCGCCCCAGAAGTCCAACCGGAAGGGATCATCGGCATTCGGGGGGAACACATCGATGATGCCCCCTCGCACGGCAACATCGCCTCGAGCCTCCGCTCGATCGACTCGTGTGTAGCCGATGTTCACGAACCGAGCCACGAGGTCGGAGAAGTCGTGGAACTCTCCTCGCGTGAGTACCAGTGGTGCTGTTGGAGTCGGTGAGAGCCGCTGGATCACTGCTCGAACCGAACCGACCACAACGAGTGGCTCATCGAGTGTGAGACGATGCCTCGCTTCCACTCGAGCCGCCATCGTCACGATGTTGGGCGAGACGTGTTCGAACGGCAGTGTCTCCCATGCAGGGAGTTGCAGGACGTCATCAGTGAAGATCGCAACGTCCTCGACGAGATCCTCTGCTTCTCGCTCACCTGCGACGACCACGAGCACCGGCTTCCCCAGCCGTTTCGCCGTCGCTGCAGCGACGTAGGCGCGCGCGGGCGGCGCAACGACCACTCGACCGGGGAGGGGTGGGTCGAGGTCGCGACGCCAGCGATCAAGAAGAACGCTCAGTTGTGCGGACACTTCGGGACAGGCTATCAGCCGTCAGGCTTCAGGTTTCAGGAAGAACGTCTGACCATCGTCACGGTTCTGGTGGTGCTCGCGTACCAGGGTCGATGGTCTTGGGGGGACGGATGGCTGGTGGGTAGGTGGAGTCTTCGTGTTGGTGGGTTGCGGTGTGGTGTTTGCGGCACAGGAGGCGACAGTTCGCCAACGATGTGACGCCGCCGTCTGCCCAGTGCTGGTCGTGGTGCACGTCACACCAGGATGCGGGGGCGGTACAGCCCGGCCAGGTGCAACAGCCACCATCGCGGTGTTCAATGGCACGCCGTAATGCTGCAGGAATCGTGCGTGTCTTACGACCAACATCGAGCGGTTCGGACTCGGAACCCAACACCATCGGG
>JBDLJV010000053.1:0-12720 GCA_039714175.1 Actinomycetota bacterium | reverse complement strand
GTGACAGCCGGGCTACCGAAAGACGGGGTGGGCCTATGACCATCAGGGTGCTCGTTGCTGACGATCAGGAGCTTGTGCGCACAGGGCTGTCGATGATCCTCGACGCCCAGCCACACATCGAGGTGGTGGGCCAAGCGGTCGACGGCCGGGAAGCGATCGACATGGCGCGCGAACTCAAGCCTGATGTCTGCCTCCTCGACATCCGGATGCCGAACGTCGACGGACTCGAAGCGACGAGGCAACTGGCCGGCCCCGATGTCGTAGATCCGATGGCGATCGTGATCATCACAACCTTCGACCTCGACGAGTACGTCCACGACGCACTCAAGTCCGGTGCGAGGGGGTTCCTCCTCAAGGATGCAGGGCCTGAGTTGTTGGTGCAGGCCATCGACGCTGCAGCAAAGGGAGATGCTCTGATCGCTCCGAGCGTGACCGCCAGGCTGCTCGAGACGTTCGCCCGCAGTCAGACGACGCCTGCACAGCCGGCGTGGCCGCTGACCGACAGGGAGGAGGAGGTGCTCGTCACGGTGGCACAGGGCAAGACGAATGCCGAGATCGCCGAGGAGCTCCATATCAGCCTCGGGACGGTCAAGGCCCACCTGTCGAGCCTCATGACGAAGCTTGAGGCACGCAACCGTGTCGAGCTGGCGATCTGGGCATACGAGACCGGTCGCGTCTGACGTGTGCGGTCCCCGGCGGGAATCTGATCATCTGCTGGGAGCCGATGCGGGCCGTGTCGGTCCTGGCTAGGGCATCACTCGCCGGAGGAACTGGTCGAACAGCGGGACAGTGAAGGCAGTCTCGCCATGGCCCGGGCTGTAGATCATGCCCTTCTTGATGAGCATCGAGCGTCGCGGGGCAACGCTTTCGACTCGTACACCAAGTTCGGCAGCGATGTCGCCGCTCCGATGCGGCCCCGGCCCGAGCTCGGCCATTGCCCGGAGATACTCGCGCTCTTTGGGCGTCAGACGGTCGAGTCGGACACGGAAGAAATCTCTGTCCAATGCAGCGGTCACCAGCGGTGCTGAGGTGGAGACGTCGTCGAGGGTGATCACACCGCCCCCGGCTTGGTTCCAGGCGTGCTTCCCCCACTCCTGAATGAAGTAGGGGTATCCGCCGGTCTCTTCGACGAGGCGATCCAAGGCGTCGGGTTCAATCGTGACGTTCTGTTCTTGGGCCGGGACGAGGAGAGCTGTCCGGGTGTCGTCTTCAGGGAGGGGGCCGATCTCGGGGAACTCGAAGAGGCGCTCGGCATATGACTTGGCCTCACCGGCGATCTGTGGGAGCTGGGGGAGTCCGGCGCCGGTCAACATCACGGGAAGATCGAGTTGTGTCGTCCTGTGGATCGCGACGATGGCTGCGCTCAGTTCTTCGGCATCGAGGTACTGGATCTCGTCAATTGCAAGGAGGACACCCTGACCGCGATCGCGTGCAGCCTCTCCGGTGGCAACGAGCAGATCGGTCACGTCCTCCGAGAGGATGCCTGAGTCGGCAAGGCCAAGGAACGGTTCCGGTTCGATCCGGATCGAGGCTCCTTCCGGGAGCGTGAGTGTGAAGCTCTTGAGCACAGCGACGGCCTTGTTGACCGAGCGGGAGACAGGCCCTTGGGAGAGCGACAGGAGGACACGGCGCAACTTCGCTGCGAGCAGTGTTGCGAAACTGCCGGTTTCGGGTGCCTCGAGGTAGGCGATCTCGTACCCCTCATGGGAGGAGATCTCGATGAATCGGTTGACGAGCACGGTCTTGCCGACGCCTCGCAAACCGATCGGCATCACGCTCTTGCCGGGTTTGCCTGCGAGCGTCCGTCGCATGGATACGCCGAATCGATCGATCAGGTCGTCACGTCCAACGAGTGCCGGCGGCGTGGTTCCGGCACCAGGCCGGTACGGGTTGAGCAGAGGATCCATATCAATTGATCTTACTACATATTATGGGTCTTATCAAGATCGACGATAATCTACACATAATCGGCTTGGGCGATGTGGGCCACGAACTCGACGCAGGTCCATGTACATCGAACTACTCGGATTGGTCCGGCGGACGGCGGGATCGATTGCAGAAGACGGATGTCTTCACGAGGAGGGAACACCAATGCATGCCGTGTGATTGGCGAAAACCGGCAGATCCCACCACGGTGAAGCACCACGCGATGCCTTGGGTGAGCCGAGCGCTGGACATGTCGATTGCTCCCGTCCCTTCGCCCGGGAAGGGACGCGTATGTACCGGCCCCGCGGGCCGTGAGTGACTCAGGTGCGGAAGACGCCGCCGAGACGCATGGCCAACCACGGGCGACGACCCCACACCCGCACCTTCCCTGTGAGCGATGGCATCGTCGAGCCGATGCGGTTGTAGGACATCAACAGGTACGTCACCGGGTCCGCGGAGATGTGGCAATCGACCGGTTCGACCTGTGTGTACTCGATGGTCAGCTTGCCATCCTCGAAGTACCAGTACTGGGTCGAGCCACCACGCAACCGGATCTCGAAGCCTGCCTCCAGGTCGGCTGCTGTGTCTTCATCGACGAAGTGCACCATGACGGGTGCGAGTTTCTCCATGACCAGGATGGCGTGCTCGGGTTCGATCGGCCACGGCAATCCCTCGGCTTTCGCGATGTCGTAGCCGTGAACGAGGGCTTCACCCAGCAACGTGGCTGAAACGGCCGATGCAGGTACACGCATGCCCGTGAAGAAGTCGACGAGCGTGTCCTGTGGGACAGAGCCGGCCGCCTCCAGATACTCGGGTGCGTCTCGATCAACCCGATCCGCCAAGACGTCGAGGTCACGCTCCGGGTCTTCGGCGAGAATCTCGGCATTGTGGGCATCGATATCTTCAGGTGCGACATCGATCATTCCTCGGAATGCGTCGACGAACGAGACGTAACAGTGGGCGAGGTGGTTTGCGGTCTCTCCAACCGTCCAGAAGCCGATGGCCTTCTTCTCGGGATGATTCGCGGCTCGCATCAACAGCGAGACCCGGTGTGCCGTCTTGTCCACTGCGCTCAGCAGCGGGGATGTGGTGACGGTGCTCATATCTCCTCCTTCCGCGGCGCCGGAAGGGGAGACAGCATTGCCCTGCCGGTCGCAGCCCTGTCCTCCCAATGTCGCGCCGCTCCGTAATGCTGTCAATCAGTGGTCCGCGACCTCCGCCTCTCCAAGGTGACCGGGCTGTCATCGCCGGGCGTTCATCGGTCGCAGAGCGATCGTGCGAGATTCGGGTTGCGTTCGAGATATCGACGTGTACGTTTGGAGGGGTAACCCGCTTTGGACAGGTGATCACATGCCACGGCGCCGGCTTCCCTCAGCACTCGACGTCGAGTCGAGCCGATTTGTCAGCGCGATCGAGCATTTGACAGAAATTCCACCGTTCCTGTCGTCACATGGGCGGCCGCCCGATGCGGTTGTCGATGTCATCAGGGGTGCCGACCTCGTAGCGCTGCGAGTGGAGGTCTATGGGTTGGAGCTCTTCGGCGGTGAGGAACCCGTCTTGCGTACCGGTGACTCCGACGGTCATCTGGTCGTGCACTTCTCTTTTCAACACACCGCGGAGCGTGCTATCTACGAGGCTGAGGTCCTCCCCCCGGTCCCTGACGACCACTCGGATCCCGACGGACCATCGACGGCGACATTCAACCCTCCGGAGCAGGCACGTCCCGCCAAGGGAAGTCGTCTCGTGTTCACGGTTCCTGCCGGATTCGAGATCACCTTCACGACCGAGGGGATTCTCGCCGCCGTGTCCCAGCTGCCGATGGCGGTCCATCCGCTTGCTCGGCCCCGACCCAAGCTCTCGGTGATTCCTCAGGGGCGGATCGTCGGACTCGCGCCAGGAGTGGTTGCGATCCCTTCAGCAAGTGGTCTCATCATCGCTCCCGAGACATCGAGACGCGCCGGGCCGGATCCGTCAACGATCGCCGGGCTGACCTCATTGATGCGCGACAGGCGCATAGCGCGAGCGATCAACGCCAGGCTCGGGTCGGTGGTGACATCCCGCGTGGACATCGTCGAACCAGCGGGCAGTGCAACGGTCATCGTTGCAGGTAATGAGGTCCGCATCCCCGGAATCGTCGGCACGGGTGGCGTCATCGGTCGGCCTCCGAACGTAACGCTCCCTCGTCGGCCGAAGCTGAGTCGGGAACCGCGGCAGTTCGAAACTGCCATCGAGGCTCCCTACCGCCTCATCATCAGCCCCAGCGCGCTCGGCGGATGGGCACATGCCACGACGCCCGTAGCGGCACCGACCGACACCGAGCACGAGGAGCAAGAGGGACAACAGGACACGGGATCAGCAGAACGCCGCGTTGAGCTGTGGCACTCCCGCCTCGGGGTGCGCAGCGTCGACGAGGACGACACTGTGACGATCGATCAGGTGTCGTCGTATCAGCGAGCCATTCGTGGGATTTGGGCCCGCGACCGGGAGGCGATGAACTGGCGGCAGGAGTTCGTGCCACCGCACGCAGATCTGCCGTTCCGCTCATCCCTCGATGGCGCCGATCGACACATGATCGTCCGGCAGAGCGCCGAGACATGGCTTGGGGACGGCAACGAGCCGATTCATCCGGATGCTGTGGAGGCCCGCCGCCTGTATCTCTCCTCGGTCGGCGCGTGGCTCGATCTTCACGGGAAGTGGACGACCCTTCCCTACTCGGAGGCAGATCCTGAGATGTCCTCCATCGAGTCATGGGATCACATCGCGCCCATGGGTCGGGACCAGTTCGTCAAGGTCGTATACCCGGGATACCTCTGGCCGTTCGGGCACAGAGCCAGCCTCGTCAAGCTCACAGAGCGGAAGATGAAGACTGCGTCGAACTCGGTGGCCGGGCTCTATCAACGCAAGTTCCTCGTCGTCAAGGAGCCGGTGAAGAGTTTCCATCAATCGGATCTTCCGTTCACCGAGGTGCGCATATCGCCGATCGTCACGCCCACGTTGAACCCCGACCCGGGCGACCTACAGAACTCGGCCTTCATGCCGAAGGTTGACAACACGCCGTTCGCGTTCATCCTTCACTGTCGCGACCACGAGGACAGGGAAGTGAAGCTGACCACGCCTCTCACGTGGGTTGCTGAGCACTTCGACACGACAACCACGATCCAAGCGACCCATAGTCCGTTCGATGTCGTGTTCGCCGACGGCCAGCAGGTCGCGTTCGCTCCGGCGTCCAAAGGTGGAGACACGATCGCTCCGACCGCGCGGTTCACGTTCGATGCTGAGGCTCACATCGGAGGGTCAACGCCGACGATGGTCGATGCCGACATCACGATCGACGCGGTGGAGCGGCTGTCATCTGTCGGATCCGTCACGATCAAATACTTCGACACGTACCTCAGTGAGGGATTCGATGGTGCCGGCAACAAGGGCGAGGTATGGGCGGAACTCCTGAGCGCCGAGGCACTGTCGTTCGGCGCTCAGAGCAGCTCAGGCAGCGACAAGGCCGGCGGCTTCATCCAGCCCGATCTCACGGTGGCAGGTCTGTCGCGGGCTCAAGGTGTCGTCAACGACCTTGTCAACGTCGCCGATGAGACATTTGATCCGCTCGCGTTCCTCTCTGGTGTTGCACCGAAGCTGTTCGGGCTCGTGGATCTGGTGGACCTGCTCAAAACCATTGGGGTCGACCTCAGCGACGCACCATCGGTCGTCTCGGACACGCTTGGGCGCATCGAGGCGTTCATCGCCGACCTCGAGCGTGCCAAGAAGACCGTGCAGGATGCCGTTGTCGAAGCGGACAAGCTCGTCACGCGTGCACAGGGCAAGACAGCAGACCTTCAGAACCAGGCGCAGGCGGCGCTCGCTGCCGCTCAGAACCTCGACAACCTGGTATCGAACGCAGTAGATGACATCCTCAACGAACTCACCGGTCTCCTGGATGCAACCGAGACCGAGGTCCAAAACGCACTGGCGAACCCGCTCACCGCGCTGTCGACAGCGCTCAACGAGGTCCCAAACGTCGCCCCACTCCTTCCGCCGCTCGTTCGCAAACAGCTTGAATCTCTTGCACGTGTGCTCAGGCAGGTTCTCGATGCGGTCGATCTGATCGACGAGATCGTGCGCTTCGTCAACGGGCTGGCCGGCAGCAACGCACAGTTCTCGTACCGCTACGAGTGGGTTCCCAAGCTCGAGTCGTGGCCCAGTGAGGCCGACCCGGTGCTCAAACTCACCGAGCGGAGTCTCGTGATCGCCGTCGAGGGTCGTGTTAGCGGCAAGGGCGACGTCGGCGTCGAAGCCCTCGCCGAGCTGAAGGACTTCTCGCTGATCCTGCTGCCGGGGACTGAGCTCGTCGCCTTCAAGTTCGACCACCTGTCGTTCAACGCAGGTTCGTCGGGAAAGGCCGAGGTCGATGTCGTCCTCAACGACATCGAGTTCCTTGGCTTGCTCGGTTTCATCGAGGTGCTCAAGGAGCTCATCCCATTCGACGGATTCTCCGACCCTCCGTATCTCGACGTCACAGCGGCAGGGCTCACTGCCGGTTTCACGATCGATCTCCCGAATGTTGCAGTCGGCGTCTTCAACATGTCGAACCTCTCCCTCGGTGCCGATGTCCAGGTGCCGTTCCTTGGGGAGACGGTCACCGTCGGATTCAGCTTCTGCACGAGAGAACGACCATTCGTTCTTGCCGTGTCGTTCATCGGCGGTGGCGGCTTCTTCGGTCTCCGCCTGTCACCGAAGGGTCTCGTCGTCCTCGAGCTCAGCCTCGAGGCCGGGGCGATCCTCGCGGTCGACTTCGGTGTCGCATCCGGATCCATCTCGGCAATGCTCGGCATATACATGCGGCTCGAGGGAGACGGAGGAGCGCTTGCCGGGTACTTCCGACTCCGTGGCGAGGTCGACGTCCTCGGGCTGATCTCGGCGTCGATCGAGCTGTACCTCGAGCTCAACTACGACTTCGACACAGGGAAGATGGTCGGCAAGGCGAGGCTGACCATCAAGGTGGAGGTCCTGTTCTTCTCAGCATCGGTGACGATCGAAGCAGAGCGTCAGTTCGCGGGATCGAACGGAGATCCCAACTTCATTGATGTGATGGTCGAAGACGACGGCACATCGCCAGCCTGGTCACAGTACTGCCTAGCTTTCGCGGGGTCATGAGATGACACAAGAACGTTTCACCGTCGTGGCGCTTCCCTACAGCAGGGATGACGATTCTGAGTTCCACGTGTCATTGTTCATCTCACCCCGTCTCATCCCAACGGGGGCCGGGGAGATGCTGGAGGCGTTCGAGACGTTCCTCGACTGGACGAATCATCTCACCTCAGCATCCTTCGAGTTGCGGAACCAATCGGGGCTCATCGAGGCGGAGCCGCTCCTCGGCGAGCTCGACCCTGCTGCATGGAGCGCCATCTTCCCGTCCGACACGCCTGTGAGGAACCCCGAGGCGCCGGATTGGTCCAACCGCTACTGGCGCACGTTCCGCGCCGCCGAGGTTCATGACACCGCGAAGCTGATCTCCGCAGTGGCAATGGCTGCCAATCCGACGATCCCTGGTGTCCCCGACAGGCAGAAGGACCCGCTCGTAGCTGCCGTGGATTCGCACATCGAACTGCCCGATGATCTGTCGGAGTACGACGAGCGCATCAACACCGCCATACAAGACAGGCGCATCGGTGAACCGAGTATCAGCGGCAGGACCGTGTCACTCGAGCAGGTGGAAGAGGGATTGTCCGGAGCGCGCGGATTGGACAAGGCGTTCCTCGAGCTCCACCGTGCCCGGAGGTTCTACGACCGACCCGAATCCACGGTTGCGCACAGGGAGCGGCCAATAGCTGGCGCCGTGCGACCGCCGCTTCCCCGGCCGGAGCCTGACTTCCACGAGAGAGTGTCACTGCTGGGCGACCACCCAGGAATCCTGCGCAAGCTGGGATTGGTGATCGATCTCAAGGTTGTCGATCTCTCGCTGCTTGCGATGAGTGACTGGCTGTCCGCCAGCGTTGTCCTCGACACCGGGCTTTCGAGTATGACAACGAGGACGCGATGCGAAGTCGTTGACGAAGACATGGTCACCGTGGGCGATACCGATCAGTGGGTTGCAGGAATGCTGTGTGTCGGTGACACCGGCCGGTTCGCTGTGCTCGACATGGACGCCGATGGTGCCGCGCTCAAGACCGATCAATTCATGTGGACGTTGCCGCGACTGCTGGCGATAACACCGTCGACGGTCGCTTCGTCCGGGCCGGGCGAGACAGCCCTGCTCACGGTAGGTCCTCGGAAGGCCCCGAAGCAGGAGGGCACCGGTCCTGACGTCAACACGGCAACACCAGCGCACCGGACGGGTGGCTTTACGATCGCGAAGCGCCTCAGAGCACTCGAGACCCAGGACCGCATGGCGGCGCAGAGCCAGATCGGTCAAGCGATTCTGAACGGTTTCGATCCGCTGTTGTCCTCGGAGGACGTCATCCAGGGCTACCGCCTGGAGGTCTACGACGACACCGCTGGTGAGTGGTTCACGCTCCACGCGAGGGTCGTCGATGCGGATGTCGTCAACCACGGACTCGTCCTGTCCGGAGTGAGCGATGAAGGTTTCGTCCAGACGACGACCGCGTCGGAGACGTCGGACGTTGTCGATTCTCCGATCCACGTCCACGAGGGCATGTTCAGCTGGGGTGGCTGGAGCTTGTCGGCGCCGCGACCGGGAAAACGAATTCGGCGCGCAACTCCGGAGGAACTCGAGGCAGATCCGGAGACCGATGAGATCGTTGAGGAAACGAAGGCTGATCCTGACCCCATTACGCCGATCGTCTTCCACACTGAGGCTGAGCAGGGGAGCTTGCCACGACTTCGCTACGGCCGTTCCTATGCGTTCCGGGTGTGGGCTGTCGACCTTGCGGGCAACTCGAGGCCGCATAGTCTCGGTCCTCCGCCTCCGGTGTCTCCCAGCGTCGCGAGCCTGGTTGCCAACCTCGTCAGCGGTCCGACGTCGCCGAGCGCCATTGCCGGACTCGAAACCGATCTGCGGAGTGTGGCGGCCGCATCCGTCATTCGCCGGAGGTCTGAGGCGAGCGACACGGCGGAACCTGCACGGGTCTCGGTGGAGGAGATCGCGGCAGACGGTGCCGTAGGTTCCGAGGTCCTGTCGCGCCTTGCGGCGAGGAGGACCGAGCCTCTCACCCGGATGGGTCGAGCAGAGCGGATCGCAGCTGTCGACAGGGCTTCCCTTGTCGGGCGCGCGTTCGAGGAGCTGATCCTGGACACCGACACGCCGCTGATCGTCGAACCGGGAAGGATCGATCCAGGAGTCATTGCGGGAGGCATTGATCCTCTGCCCGAGCTCGCCGAACGCGAGAGCCAGTGCGTGACCGCCCTCAAGCCCTTCCTGCGGTGGGAGCCCGTCCAACCCCCGACGGTTGTGTCCCGACACGCGAATTCCGCGGGCGAATCGCTCCTGCAGCTCGTGATCCGTTCAGGTGTGTCCCAGGACCCGGACACGCTCGATGTCATCGTCACCCCGCCGACCGACTACGCCTCCTCCCACGCTACGTACCGAGTCACATCTGAGCGGCACTTCCTGCCGCCGAAGACGAGCCAGAGCGAAGCCGAGCTCCATGGGAGCTTCGACAAGGCGATCGGGTCGACCCGTGCGAGCGATCACAAGCGCCTTCTGGCCGTCGCCATGCGGGAATCCGGAACGCTTTTCGATCTCACTGTGCCGAAGCTCACAGATCCCCAGCAGCACTTGAACCAACCGGGCGTGTCGCTGGTCATCGATGCCCCGGTGCCCCATGCCGAGCCGAAGACCCTGCCGCTGGCCCCGGGAGAGCCCCCGGCGCCCGGCCAGTACGTCATCCATGACACCAATCGGGTCAGAGTGCCATATCTCCCCGACCCGGCAGCCAGAGGTATCTCGTTGGTGTTCCCGGATGCCGGGCGGGATCGGCAACTGGTGTTCCCGTTCGGGACCGAGGGATTCACTGCTGTGTACGGCGGAACCTGGCCGGATACGACGTCATTCAGGATCGTCCTCGAGGACGCAGACGACCTGATCGGCAGTCTTGACAACCATGTCCTGCGCATGGGACTGCCGCCCGGAGACGTCCAGAGATTCAGGCTCTCCTCCTCGCTTGGACGTGACGATCTCGACCTGTTCGGGTTCTGGAGATCGCTGCCCGAGGCGATCCGCACCTCCGATGTCGTGGCTGAGGCGGTTGCCGACGGCTGGCTGTGGATGTTCACACCTGCGGACGACGTAACACTGGTTCACGCCGTACCGAGGCCGTTGGAGGCACCGCACACCACGGCGCTCAAGGCAGTGCGCCCCAAGGCATCGACCGATGCCGCGCTGACGGGGAGCGTCGAGGTGCACGGTCCCAGTACGGAGATGATCACCGCCGAGGCGACATGGGACGAATACACCGACGATCTGACACTGCCCGTTCCGGAGGTGACGGACATGGACGGCGTCGGTTTCACCTCGGTGATCCGACCGGAGGAGGATCTCGCGATCCTGGCTGCGTCACTTCCGGCCGACGCGCCGATCACCATTCCGGGATTCGGTCCTGTGTGGCTCCATCGAGCCGTCCATCAATGGGGGGACACGAAGCACAGGAACGTCACCTACCGGTTCCGTTCTGCGACGCGCTACCGCGAGTACTTCGAGACCGAGAGTCTCGCTCCGGACACTGTGAACGGTGTCGACGGCGACGATGGACAGAGTGTCGTCGGCCGCAGCGTCGCCGTGTCCGTCCCGAGTTCAGCGGTTCCCGCGGCACCGATCATCCACTCGGTCATCCCACTGATGCGATGGGACGTAGGCACCGAGCCCGAGCAACCCGTGGCCGTGCGAAGGAGTCGTCGGCCGGGCGTCCGGATCTATCTGAATCGCCCGTGGTACTCGTCCGGCGAGGGAGAGCTCCTGGCGGTGCTGTTGGCACCGTTCGGAGCGGACTCCGGAATGGAAGCTGTCGTGAGCCAGTGGGGCGCGGACCCCATCTGGCGATCGCGCGAGGTGGCGTCGCGAGGCATGTTTGTCGGGTTCGACAACATGATCCGTGCCGCCGGATTGACCGACCGCCCGAACGATGCAAGACCAACTGCGCCTCCGGTGTCCATGCCGTACGCAGTCGTGAAAGGCGCGCCGATGGTCACCGTCCTCGGGTACCGACCGCAGTACAACGAAGAACGGCAGCTGTGGTACGTCGATGTTGCCATCGACCCGGGTGACAAGTTCTGGCCGTTCGTTCGTCTCTCCGTTGCTCGGTACCAGCCGGACAGCATCGACGGATGTCATCTGTCCAAACCCGTCAAGTGTGACTTCGTGCAGCTGATGCCTGAAAGGACAGCGAGCGTGTCGAGGACGGATGTGCGCCATGTCCGCGTCGTCGTCAGCGGACCGATCGGGACACGCGGTGGCAGTGAGGAAGAGCCCTTCCCGCCACCGCGCACCTCTGCTCCGGAAAGCATCAGACGGAACCGCCGAGTAGTGGCCCGCCTTCAGAAGTTGGACCCGAATGTGCCGACCGATCTCGGTTGGGACACGATCGACACTGTGGAACTCGACGTCCGTGGCATCGGCAAGACGGATGCCGAGGCTGCGTGGGTGGGCGAGTTGGCAGCATCCGAGGACATCCCGCTCGCCAAGCCGGGCAGTCAATCGGAGTGGCGGGTCACGATTGAGGAGTGGGAGCAGCTCCTCGGTGACCGCGCCGACCTCGGAAAGCGGGGAGAGCGAGAGTGGGAGCGCAGGCTGGTCTACGCGGACGAAATCATTCTCTGACAGATGTAGCGGAGATGTGCCTTGGCGCGGGTGATGTGGTGATGACGCTCATATCTCCCCCTCTCCGTGGCGCCGGAAGGCCGGAAGGGGAGACAGCAGCGCCCTGCCGGTCGCAGCCCTGTCCTCCCATGTCGCGCCGCGCCTTGGTGTTGTCAATCAGGGTTGACGGGCGGAAATCCATTCATGGAGTCTGATACGGTGCTCATACCCCTTGGCTACCAGGACGCGATGAGGGGAGGAGCCATCCGGCTCCTCCCCTCCAAGTCCACCTCCGCCTAGACGATTACGGGTTCCGGTTTGGTGTCAGCCATGACGGGAAGATGATCATCTTCCTTGCCCTTTGCGACCCAGTACAGGCCGACGCCGAGCAGCAGGATCGTCATGCCCAGGCCGAACACGAGCAGCGCCACACCATTTGCGAGCTGGAGTGTCGACGCCGTGACGGTGCCAACTCCGAGTTCGCCGAACAAGCCGTGGGATGTCCCGCTCCAAGCCTGGCTCCGTGCCGGGCCCTCGATCGGGTGCGATCGGTTGAAGTCGGTCCAGTAGCGACCGTCGACCTCGAACTCATACGTGCCTGCGGCGAATACCTCTCCCTCGTACTCCTTGTCCTCGGTGAGGACCACGGTCTGGGTTCCGTGCATGATGTGATAGCCGATTGTGGCCATCTGATACATGTACTCCGTTGCCGTGTTGACGAGTGGATCAGCCGGATCGAAGTCGCCCTCGTCCACAGCGAATCCCCAATCGTCCTCGAGCAGCGATCTGATGGCCAATGCTCCTTCCGTCTGGCCACGGTCGATGAGCTCACCGTCATCGTTGTAGGACAACATGACGCCTTGGGCCTCACTGAAGGCCTGCAGGGAACTGTTACCCGCCTGCACTTCCATCAGCGCGTATACGCCCACGCCAGCGAAGACCACTCCCAGAACCATCATCACGATTCCGAGCTTGCGGAGTCGTTCTGCCATTGCCTCTCCTCTTTCTTCCAGGGGACCCGCCAGGGCGGGTCGTTTCTTAATTCCTTA
>JBDLJV010000052.1:0-12876 GCA_039714175.1 Actinomycetota bacterium | reverse complement strand
TCTCTGTTCTCTGACGGCGAAGCCGTCCTCTTCTACTACCGTCAGATCGGAACCTGATACCTGATACTTGGCACCTGAGATGTCTGACTACCACGTTCACCTCCACAAGCATGGGCCCTACGACGGCATCGGTCCCCGCCCGGGCCGATATCCGGTCGACCACATCGAGGCGTATGTCGAGACTGCGCAGGACAACGGAGCCGATGAGATCGGCTTCACCGAGCATCTGTACCGCTGCGTCGAGTCCAAACCCGTTCTGGGTAAGTGGTGGAAGAACGATCCACGCAAGGATCTGCGTGAGTACACGAAGTCATATGTGCGAACCGAACGTGTGCTCTCGCTCGAACGGTACGTCCAAGCGATCGTGGACGCGAAGGATCGTGGCCTTCCCGTGCTCCTCGGCCTCGAGGTCGATTTCTTTCCCCACACCGCCGAATCAGTCTCGGAATTCCTCCAGCCCTATCCCTTCGACTTCCTCATCGCGTCCACCCACTGGTTGGGGGCATGGGGGCTCGACCTACCGGACCAGACCTTCGAGTTCGACCGGCGAGGGCCGACCAGGGCGTACGAGGACTACTTCCGCACGGAGACCGAGCTTGCAGCTTCCGGTATGTTCGACGTTCTGGCCCATGCCGATGTCATCAAGAAGCAGGGACTATGGATGGACGATGATCCGTCGGACATGTACGAAGAGCTCGCTGTCGCAGCCGCCCGAGGAGGAACCGCGGTCGAAGTGTCAACAGCCGGTCTGTACCAACCGGCCGCGGAGATGTATCCAGCAGAACCGCTACTCAAGCGGTTCCACAACCATCGGGTGCCGATCACGCTCGCATCGGACGCCCACGTCCCGGAGCACACGGCTCGTGACCGTGACAAGGCGATCGACGCTGCAAGAGCGGTCGGGTACACGGAGCGAATTCAGTTCCGCAAGCGTGTCGGGGAGCTCGTTCCGCTCGACTGAGCGTTGCTGCGGCGTCGTACACTCCTGCCCATGTCCGCCCCCAATGTCTGGATAACCACGCTCGGTTGCTCGAAGAACCAGGTCGATTCTGACAAGATCTCTGCTGTGCTGGATGAGTCCGGATATGGGGAAGCATCCGACCCGGAATCCGCTGATGTCGTCATGGTGAACACATGCGCCTTCATCGAGGATGCTCGTCGGGAATCGGTCGACACGATCCTTGATCTTGCCGACGCCAAACGCGGCGACGCGAAGCTCGTTGTGATGGGATGTATGGCACAGCGCTACGAGCAGGATCTCATCGAAGCCCTTCCGGAGGCCGATGCGGTCATCGGCCTCGACCGGTATCCCGAGTTGATCGATGAACTGGACACGATGACCGGTTGGCAACCCGTGAACTTCACCGGGTTCAGGCGCTCCCATATGGACATCCTCGATGTTGTCAACCGACCAACTCCTGCAACTCCTTTCGCCTACGTCAAGGTTGCGGAGGGTTGTGACAAGACCTGCGCCTTCTGCGCGATCCCGCTGATCCGTGGCAAGCAGCGCTCCCGGCCCCCCGAGAGCATCGTTTCTGAGATCGAAGGACTCGTCGCTGGAGGTGTTCAAGAGATCGTGCTCGTGGCTCAGGACCTTGCTGCATACGGTCGGGACAACGGAGTCGGTTCGATCGAAGCGCTTGTTGGCTCGGCGGCCTCGGTAGAGGGTCTCGGTCGGCTCAGGCTCTACTACCTGTACCCGAGAGAGATCAGGCAGGGTCTCATCGATGTCATGGCAGGCCACAATACGATCGCCGACTACTTCGACCTGTCGCTGCAACACGCATCCGAAAGGCTGCTTCGTTCCATGCGACGACCCGGCAGCGGCACCAAGCATCTGGACATCATCGCTCGGATCAGGAAGGCTGCACCGCACGCAGCAACCCGCTCGAGTTTCATCGTCGGCTATCCGGGTGAGACAGAGAGCGAGGTCGATGAGCTAGCGAGTTTCCTGGCGGAGGCACAGCTCGACTGGGCCGGATTCTTTCCGTACTCGGCCGAGGACGGCACCGATGCCGCAACGATGTCGGACCAGGTGCCACAGGAAGCGATCGCAGAACGATTGCGCCATCTGCAGGCGATCCAGGATGACATCACCACCGCCCGAAATATCGCCATGACGGGTCGAACAATCGATGTCCTGGTCGATCAGGTCGAGGAAGGCCAAGCCGTGGCGAGATCGTATCGTGAGGCGCCGGAGATCGATGGCATGATCCTGCTCGATGCGGGCGAGGTCGGTCACTGGTACAAAGCAGAGATCACAGGTGCGTACGGCACTGATCTTTCGGGAAGCGTGGTGGAAGTGTGATCGTTGAAGTGTTGGCTGTGGGTACGGAGCTGCTGCTCGGTCAGATAACGAACACGAATGCCACACACATCGCTACGCGACTGGCCGAGAGCGGATTCACGCATCTCAACCAATCGGTCGTGGGCGACAACGCCGAACGAATGCACGACGCGATTCTTGCCGCTGTGGATCGAGCCGACGCCCTCGTCATCACAGGAGGCATCGGTCCCACGGCAGATGACATCACACGGCAGGTGGTTGCTGAGGTCGCTGAATCGCCGCTCGTCGTCGATGAGGCGTTCGAGCCATGGATCCGTGAGCGGTGGGAGAAGCTGCGACCCGGCAGGGGCTTCCCCGAATCGAACCTCCGCCAGGCCTATCGCCCCGAGGGTGCTGCGATCTTGCGCAACAACAAAGGTACCGCTCCGGGATTCCGCGTCCGGATCGGCGATTGCTGGGTGTTCGCACTTCCCGGTGTCTCCGTGGAAATGCAGGCGATGCTTGACGACCAGGTGCTGCCATTCCTGCGTGACGAGGCCGGGCAGGGCAGGATCGTTGTGAGCCGGCTGTTACGAACGTGGGGCCTTTCCGAGGCGAGGGTGGGGGAGGAGCTCCTCGATCTGTTTGAAGCCTCTCACAATCCCACGATGGCATTCCTGGCGACAGCGGGTGAGATCAAGATCAGGTTGACCGCTCTCGCTGACGATGAGGAGGAGGCTCGTGCGCTCATCGCCCCTGTGGAAGCACAGGTTCGAGATCGTATCGGCGACCGCATCTTCGGCGTGGACGACGACACCATCGAGATGCAGATCCGTCGCGAACTTGAATCCCGTGGATGGACAATCGGGACGGCCGAATCAGCCACGGGCGGTCTCGTCGGCCGCCGGTTGACAAGCCTTCCGGGGGCAAGCAGGACCTTCCGAGGTTCGGTTGTTGCGTATGCGTCAGATCTCAAGGCATCGATGCTTGGCGTTCCAGCTGACACGATCACCAAGTACGGCGTCGTGTCCGAGGAGACAGCCGAAGCCATGGCCAGGGGAGCACGTTCTGTTCTCGGCGTGGATGTAGCCGTCGCCGTGACCGGGTCAGCCGGTCCCGAACCTCTCGAGAAGCCGGTTGGAACGATGATTATCGCTGTGTCGACGCCCTCCGATTGTCTGGTGAGGACACTGAACATGCCCGGCGATCGAGAACGGGTGCGTATGCACACCGCCACGGCTGCCCTCCACCTCGTGCGGCGTGCGATTCTCGAAGCATGAGTGATCACGCGTTCCTGGCGGTGGATTTCACCGATGAACAGCGTCACGCGCTGTCGGCGGCGCTTTCCGAAGCGAACCCGGGTCGTCGACTGCCGGGGAAACGACCTCCTGCTGAGAATTGGCACATCACGTTGCGGTTTCTCGGGGAGGCCACGGAACTCCAGACCGAGCGATTGATGCACCGCCTCGCGGAGATTGTTGATGTCGGGCCCGGCCGGGTTGCGTGCAACGGACTCGGCGCTTTCCCGAAGAAGGCGAGAGCAGGGGTTCTCTACGCGGCCGTCGACGATTCGGAGGGGATGCTTGCTCGCCTGGCCATGTGGTGCGAAGAGGCCGCCAGGGAAGTTGGCTTCGAGCCTGACGAGCGTCCCTATGTGCCGCATGTGACGCTTACGCGTGCTCGCCCGGCGGTCGATGTGAGACACACCTTCGAATCATGGGATGACTTCCGTGTGCCTGTCGATGTGGAAGCGATCACCCTGTTTCGTACGCGCCGAAGCAACAATGGCGTTCGTTACGAGCGCATTGAAGGGATAGATCTTGTCTGAGACAGCGACCACGGTGAGCTTGAGCGAGATCAACGATGAGAACGTCATACAGGTCATTGATTTATCAGTCTCACCTGCCCAGTCGGACTTCGTTGCACCGAATGTGAAGTCCCTGGCCCAGGCGTTCGCGACAACCAAGGTGTGGGTTCGAGCGGTATATGCGGGGGACACACTCGTGGGGTTCGTGATGCTGTCTGACGATGAGGAGAAACCGCGGTACTACCTGTGGCGATTCATGATCGACCACCGCTACCAGGGGAGGGGCTACGGACGTGCAGCCATGGAACTGGTACACGAGTACGTGCGCACGAGGCCGGGCGGTGACCGCATCTACCTCAGCTACGTGCCTGCGGATGGAGGGCCTGAACCCTTCTACAAGTCGCTCGGTTACGTTGACACCGGTGTGGAGCACGGCGGCGAACTCGAAGCGGTACTGGAATTCTGACCGATAACCTCGACATCGAACACGTGTTCGACTACTCTTCCGGCAAGCAATAAATGTCAACCGTGTGATTCGCGACGTATTCTGTCACAGGCACTCGGTAGCTTGACGGTAATCGATGAAAGGGAAGCAGATGGCCGACAAACAGAGCGACCGTGACAAGAACCTTGAGATGGCAATGTCCCAGATCGAGCGTCAGTTCGGCAAGGGTGCGATCATGCGCCTCGGCACGGACGAAGTACGCAAGATCGCGTCGATTCCGACGGGTGCCCTCTCCTTGGACCTCGCACTTGGGATAGGCGGTGTGCCGCGTGGTCGCGTCGTCGAGATCTACGGCCCCGAATCATCAGGTAAGACCTCCCTCGCCCTCCACATCGTCGCTGAAGCTCAGCGGAACGGTGGTACTGCTGCATTCATCGATGCAGAGCACGCTCTCGATCCCATCTATGCGAGAGCCATCGGTGTCGATATCGATGAGCTTCTGATCTCCCAGCCCGACACCGGTGAACAGGCGCTGGAGATCGCCGACATGCTGATCCGTTCCGGTGCCCTTGATGTTGTGGTCGTTGACTCGGTGGCAGCACTCGTTCCACGCGCCGAACTCGAGGGCGATATGGGTGACACGCACGTCGGTCTCCAGGCCCGCCTCATGTCCCAGGCACTGCGGAAGCTCGCTGGCACGATCAACCGTTCGGACACAACCGCCATCTTCATCAACCAGATCCGCGAGAAGATAGGCGTGATGTTCGGATCACCTGAGACAACGCCGGGTGGACGGGCGCTCAAGTTCTACTCCAGTGTCCGTATGGACATCCGACGCATCGAAGCCATCAAGGTGGGCACCGAGAACATCGGCAACAGGGTTCGGGTCAAAGTTGTCAAGAACAAGGTGGCGCCGCCGTTCCGTCTCGCCGAGTTCGACATCATGTTCGGTGAGGGCATCTCGCGAGAGGGCAGTCTCATCGACGTTGCCGTCGAACAGGGCATCGTTCGTAAGGCTGGCGCTTGGTACACATACGATGGTGATCAACTCGGTCAGGGACGTGAGAAGGCCAAGACGTACCTCAGGGACAATCCTGAGCTTGCAATGCAACTTCAGGATCAGGTGCTCAGGGCCGTTGGCGTGATCGAAGACGATGCCGAGGAGGAATCTGCGCCAGAAGGTGTCGAAGCCGGCCCTCAGGACGACGAATCCTGAGGAAACCTGTTTTTCGCGTTCCCGAACCTGGTTCCATGCTGTAGCATCGGGGTACTAGGCACACGAAAACACTGAAACCTGAGATCTGAAGCGTGAACGACTCAACACGAGATACCCGATGACATAGGGGCGAACGCCTCCATTTCGGAATATGTCGTGCGTGTGCCGAGCCGGTATGGCTCGGCATGCGTCGTTTCAGCAACAGAGGAACGAGGACCGCAATGGACCAGATGTTCGATCTGCTCATACCGGGTCTGGTTGTGACGGGGATATTCCTGGGGGGCCTGCTGATCGGTCGGCGGCTTGTCAAGACGCCTCCGGCTCCAGAGGAGATCATCGCTGACGCTCGCATGGATGCCCAACGAATCCTTGCCAGAGCTGAGGAGGATGCTCGCGCGTTCGCCGACACCTACCGAGACCGTGAAGACGCAACCCTTGAGCACCGTCGGATCGAGATCGATTCGAAGAACGCGACCATCGAACAACGCGCAGCAACTCTTGAGCAGCGTTCTGCCAATCTTGCTCAGCGCGAGGAGTTGTTGATCGACTCCGAAAGGCATGCGAAGGAAGCATCCAATGAAGCGGCACGCGCCCAAGAGGAAGCGCGTCTGGAGCTTGAAGCCCTCGCCGGGTTCGACTCGCGTGCGGCGAAAGAGGAGTTGCTCCAGAAGGTTGAGGACGAGGCACGCCGTGACGCCATGGTGCTGGTTCGCGATGTCGAGACACGTGCGCGGGAAGAGGCATCGCGTCGTTCGAGACGAATCCTTGCCGGTGTGATCCAGAGGCTTGCTTCAGAGGTCGTCTCAGAGACGACGACATCAACGATCGAGTTGCCGTCCGACGACATGAAGGGCCGGATCATCGGAAGGGATGGACGCAACATCCGCACCTTCGAGGCGGTAGCCGGTGTCGACCTGATCGTAGATGACACACCGGAGACGGTCACTGTGTCAACTTTCGACCCGGTTCGGCGTGAAGTCGCACGATTGGCGTTGGAGCGGCTGGTCGAAGACGGCCGTATTCACCCGACATCCATCGAGGAAGCTTGTGAGAAGGCGAAGGACGAAGTCGAGCAATCCATCAAGGATGCAGGCGAATGGGCGTTGCTTGAAGTCGGACTCACTCGTATGCACCCCGAACTCGTCACGCTGCTCGGTCGGTTGAAGTTCCGTTCGAGCTACGGACAGAATGTCCTGAACCACCTCGTCGAAGCAGCGCACATCGCAGGGATGCTCGCGGCTGAGCTCGGAATCGATGAGATCGAAGTGAAGCGGGCAGCGTTCCTCCACGACATCGGGAAGGCCGTCAGCCACGAGGTCGGAGGTTCTCACGCCCTGATCGGCGCCGAGATAGCCCGCCGCTTCGGAGAAGATCCGGGTGTCGTCCACGCTATCGAGGCACACCACAATGAGGTGGAACCGAGGACGCTTGCTGCCATCCTTGTCCAAGCTGCTGACGCGGTATCCGCTGCACGTCCCGGTGCTCGGCGAGAGGCCCTCGACTCGTATGTTCGGAGGCTTGAGAGGCTCGAGACGATCGCCATGGGATTCGATGGTGTTGAGCGAGCGTTCGCCCTTCAGGCAGGGCGTGAAGTGCGAGTGATCGTCGACCCGGGATCCCTGGACGACATGGCCTCCAAGGCGCTTGCCCGCTCCATAGCGAAGAAGCTTGAGGACGATCTACAGTACCCCGGTCAGATCGAGGTCACGGTTATCCGTGAGTACAGGGCAAAGGACTACGCCCGCTGAGCCGATGAGGCACGATGACCCAGACCACTCCGCTCGGGATGCCGGGCATCAAAGAAGTGCGCCCCACGAGACGTGAGGGACAGCGCTACTTCATCCGCACGTTCGGTTGTCAGATGAACGAGCATGACTCCGAACGCATCGCGGGACTTCTCGAGAACGATGGCATGGTCGAAACGTCTTCGGTGGCTGACGCGGACGTGATCGTTCTCAATACGTGCACGATCCGTGAGAACGCTGACACGAAGCTGTATGGATATCTGGGATCCCTCAAGAGGGAGAAGAACGAGCGGCCCGACATGCGAATCGTCGTTGGCGGCTGTTCGGCGCAGAAAGAACGCGACATCATCCAGGAGCGCGCCGGCTGGGTGGACGTTGTCTTCGGTACCCACAACGTGCACAGGGTCGTGGATCTGCTGGATCAAGTCGATGAATGGGGACCGGTCACAGAGATCTGGGAGGAGACGGCACCGGAGTCGGAAGTACCCAGCGGGTTGCCGGTTCATAGGGAGTCGGAACACTCGGCGTGGGTGACCATCACGGTCGGATGCAACAACTCGTGTACGTTCTGCATCGTGCCGATCGTGAGGGGAAGGGAGATCTCGCGACGACCCGGAGACATCATCCGCGAGGTCGAATCCCTGGCCGCCGAAGGAGTCAAGGAGGTCACACTCCTGGGTCAGAACGTGAATTCCTACGGACGGGATCTCGACCTGAATGGTCGGAAGCCCCTCTTTGCCGATTTGCTGAGGCGTGTTGGTGAGGTCGAGGGCATCGAACGTGTCCGGTACACAAGCCCGCACCCGAAGGACTTCCGTGAAGATGTTGCACTCGCGATGGCAGAAACCGAAGCCGTCTGTGAACAGATCCACTTTCCCCTCCAATCCGGATCCGATCGTGTGCTGTCTGCAATGCACCGCGGATACACGTCAGAACGCTTCCTCGATCGTCTGGAGATGATGAGGAGGATCGTGCCGGGGCTGGCAGCTTCGACTGACGTCATCGTCGGATTCCCCGGAGAGACAGACGAGGACTTCGATGGGACTCTCGACGTGATGGCCAGGGCTCGATTCGACAACGCCTTCATGTTCCAGTTCTCGCCGCGACCGGGTACACCGGCTGCAGACATGGACGGTCACGTGGATCCGACGGTCGTGCAGGAACGGTTCGACCGTCTTGTTGCCCTGCAGAACGCGATCACGTTCGAACGCAACCAGGAGCAGGTGGGCAAGGAATTCGAGGTGATGGTTGAAGGTCCTTCGAAGCGTGACCCCCTTGTTGCCACCACGCGTTCCCGAGGGAACCGCCTCGTGCACGTCGAGGGAACATGGGAACCAGGGACGCTGCTTCGAGTCGAGATCACCCGTGCCGCGCCCCACTACCTCGATGGGAGAGTCGTCTCCTGAACATCGTCGCAATCATCGGGCCGACAGCTTCGGGCAAGTCCACCATCGCCGAGGCCGCCGCCTCGCGCTTCGGTGCAGAGATCGTCTCGGTCGACTCGATGCAGGTGTACCGGGGTATGGACATCGGAACAGCCAAGGCAACCCCGGACGTCCGGTCCCGCATTGCTCATCACATGATCGATGTGGTCGAACCCTCTGACGAGTTCAGCGTCGCCGAGTTCCAGGTCATGGGCCAACAGGTCCTCGAGACGGCGGACGCCGCCGCAAAGCGTGTCGTGATTGCTGGAGGGTCGGGACTCCATTTCCGCTCCCTCGTTGATCCCCTCACGTTCCTGCCAACAGACCCGGCTATCCGCACGGAGCTTGAAGGAATGTCGCTCGAGGAATTGCAGCAGGAGTTGCTTGCCATCGATCACAGCGCTCCGGATGTCGTCGACATGAGGAATCCGCGCAGGTTGATTCGGGCGATCGAGGTGTGGCGCATCACGCGCCGTACGCCTTCGGAGCGTGAGCATGCGCCGGAAGCCAGAGCCGTACGTGAATACGTGCCACGCGTGAAGTTCGCTGGTATCGGTGTGGATTGCGGGTCACTGTCCGGTCAGCGGGTGGTTGAACGGTTCGACCGCATGATCGCAGACGGTCTCCTCGCCGAGGTTCGGGATCTGGCTCCTCTGCTCGGACGTTCTGCCAGCCAGGCGGTCGGATACAAGGAGCTCCTCGGTGTTGTCGCAGGCACCACATCGCTCGCGGATGCGTCAGCCGAGGCTGTGCGGGTCACGAATGCGTTGGTCAAGCGCCAGCGAACGTACTTCAGGCGCGACCCGCGAATCGAATGGATACCGTGGATTGACGACAAGACTGCAAGAATTGATGCAGCAGTGAGACGTATCGGGGAGGTCTCAGGATGGAGTTCGTGAAGATGCACGGACTGGGAAACGATTTCATCATCATGGAAGGGCCGTATGCGCCGGACCCCGATGACATCAATCGATGGTGTGAACGACGCACAGGTGTCGGTGCCGACGGCGTGCTCGTGGCAACGAAGCTCTCGTCGTCTCGCGTGTCGATGCGGTACTGGAATGCTGATGGGGGAGAGGCAGAGATGTGCGGCAACGGTCTGCGCTGCATCGCGCGGTACGCTCACGATCGTGGTTGGGTGAGCAAGGGTGAGTTCACCGTCGAGACAGCCGTTGGTGATCATCTGGTTGACGTGCGTGAGGACACTGTCGTGGCCTTCGTGGGTGTGCCGGCGCCGTTCCGAAGCAGCGTGTTGAACATTGCCGGACAGGAGATCCACCCCTTTGCGATAGGCAATCCCCATGCCGTGTTGTTCGTGGACGATGTCGACGTGGCACCGGTGGACGAATTGGGTCCGATGATCGAACACGACCCGCTCTTCCCCAATCGGACGAATGTCGAGTTCGTCGAGGTCGTGGAAGACGGAGGAATCAGGGCGCGTGTGTGGGAGCGAGGTGTGGGGGAGACAGCTGCTTCAGGGACCGGATCCACAGCAGCTGCATACATTGCTCACACGATCAGAGAAGTCCCTGTCCCGATGGAGGTGTCGCTTCCGGGCGGAAGCCTCAGCATCTGGTTCGACGACGACGGTGCCTGGATGGAGGGTCCGGCGGAGTACTCGTTCGAGGGGACCGTCGACTGATCAGTCGACTCTGCGGAGCACCGCAACGACGACTCCGAGGATCTCGACACCGTCGCTGTAGACCATCGGTTCGTAATCCGGATTCGCCGGGAGCAATGTCACGCCTGTGGCTGTCCGCTTGAACGTCTTGACTGTCGCCTCTTCGCCTTCTACGAGTGCGGCAACTATTTGGCCGTTGCGGGCCGTTTGTTGTTTCTGCACAACGACATAGTCCCGGTCGAAGATCCCGAGTTCGATCATCGAGTCGCCACGGATCTTCAACATGAAGACGGGCTCCTGACCGACGAGTTCCGTGGGAAGCGGGTAGACCTCTTCGATGTCCTCTTCGGCAAGGATCGGCGATCCGGCGGCGATGTTGCCGACCAAGGGAACGTCGCGTACCGCTGCCCTGCTGATCGGGATGGCTCCGTCATCATGGATGACTTCGATGGCACGTGGCTTGGTCGGGTCCCTGCGGATGAAGCCTTCCGAGGCCAACGTCGAAAGGTGTGAATGCACTGTCGATGGCGAGCTCAGTCCGACTGCATCGCCGATCTCACGTACCGATGGCGGATAGCCGCGATCTGCGACCGTTGAGCTGATGAGGTCGAGAATCTCTCTCTGGCGTGATGTAAGGCTGGAGCGGTCCGGCACGAGTCCTCCTCTTGGTTGACCGCAGGCTAACGGATTTTGCTCCCACAACCAAACATATGTTCGATTAGTCGGCTATCAGCCGTCAGCTGTTTCGGACTTCCGACTTCCGAGGGTGAGCCCAGCAACCGTCTTGGGGGCGGAGTGTCCTGGTTTCCGGCTGCCTGACACCTGAGGCCTGATACCTGACGCCTGGATAACTTGACATACGAACACATGTTCGATACCTTATGCGTATGACCGAACAGGTGTTCGGTCGGGTGTGGGTCATCTCCCCAAGAGATCTCAAGCAAGCCGGTGCTGCGCCCAATTGCATCGGAACGTGTCACACCCGGCCGATACCGTCGGTCGCAGGAGTTGAGGCCCAGGGGGATGCCCCGGAAGCCAGGAGCTCCGACGGACGATCCTGAGGGATCGGTCGGTACTGGGTAGCAGAGGTACAGGGAGACGAAGACATGACAGCAACCGCAAGCGCACGAGTCAGGGCGCTCACCATCATCTCCATCACGGTTGTTGTGATGCTCATCTTCCTGTCCTCTGCCGTTCAGGCAACCGGCCAGGTAACAGAAACCTTCGATTATCGGGTGAAGCCGGGCGACACGCTGTGGCAGATTGCCCAGGTTCACGGGCCGGAGGGTGGCGATACTCGTCGAGCCGTCTCCGTGATCGAGAAGCTGAACAGTATCGATGGTGGCAACCTGCAAGCAGGCCAACTCATCGAGATTCCCGTTACATCTTCGTGACACGCCGTTTCTGACTCTTGATTCTTCACTCTCGATTCTTGGTTCTTCACTCTTGGCTACCCTGCCGCCATGCGTTGCCCGCTCTGTACCACCGATGACACGCGAGTAGTCGACTCGCGGCCGGCCGACGAAGGCCGAGCCATCCGACGCAGACGATCGTGTCCGAGATGCGGCCACCGGTTCACGACGTTCGAGCGTCCAACCGCTGTTGTTGTCGTGAAGAGGGATGGCCGTCGTCAACCGTTTGATGCCTCGAAGGTGCGCATGGGCGTGGAGATCACGATGGCCGACCGCCCGGTTCCACAGGATGCGATCGACGACCTCGTTGCCACGGTCGAACGTGCTGCCTACACGTCACAAGGATCCATCGACGCCGACGAGATCGGCAGACTGGTGCTCGACGGGCTCAGGGACATCGACGAGGTCGGCTATCTCCGGTTCGCCTCGGTGTACAAGGAGTTCCAGAAGGCGAGCGACTTCGAGCGAGAAGTTGCATCGTTCGACAACGGCGAACCTACGACCGGGTGAGCTCTTCGAGATAGCGTTCAAGGTCGGTCGCAAGTTCGACGACCTCTTGATCGATATCAGTCCTGGCGGCTCCGAGGAAGTCTGCGAGTTCGGCGTTGAGAGAGGCTCGGATGTCCTCCATCTCTGTGACCAGATCCGTTGCTGCAGGCTCGTTGCCCTCCGACAAAGCGTTGAGATATTCCTCCTGCCAGGTCGCGTAGCGTTCGACCGACGAGCGAGTCAAATCGTTGAGATCGGAGGTTGACTCGGTCACTGGGAGATCGCTGACCGCAGAGGAATCGTCGACGAGGGACGACGCCAGCGAGACGCTGAGAGCATTGATGGTTTGGTTGTCGGCGGTAACGGGTAGTGGACCCGTGTCAAGGAGTGTCGGGATCGTCGTCCGATAGACGTAGGCATAGCCGAGTTGATGTGCGACGTCTGAGGCTCG
>JBDLJV010000051.1:0-12939 GCA_039714175.1 Actinomycetota bacterium | reverse complement strand
GAGTGTTGCGCAGGTCGTACGCCTCAACGCCGCGGGTCGGGTCAACGCCAAGGCGCGACGCTCCCCTCGGAGTTTCATCCCTCGCATACTTGCCCGACAGCCAGCCTCCACCGAGCGGTGACCAGGGAAGGAGGCCGATTCCCTCGTCGATACACGTCGGAACGAGCTCGAGCTCGATCGTGCGCTCCAAGAGGTTGTACTGGGCCTGGAGGGATGCGATTGGATACCTGTCGCTCAGCCGAGCCGTGGTCGCTGCTCTGGCCAACTGGTAGCCGGTGAAGTTCGAGACACCGATGTAGCGAACCTTGCCAGCGTGCACCATGTCGTCGAGAGCCTCAAGTGTCTCTTCGATCGGGGTATGGGGATCCCAGCAATGCACCTGATAGAGGTCGATTACGTCGATGTCGAGTCGTTCCAGACTGGCGTCGACCGCCTTCATGAGATGCTTGCGGCTCGCGCCGGCGTGGCCCGGGTCATGATCCGTGGTGAAGCGGCCCTTCGTCGCCACGATGAAGTCATCTCGACTCCCATGACCGGCGAGCCACCGGCCGACGATCTCCTCGGACGTTCCGGCGGAGTAGACGTCAGCCGTGTCGATCAGTGTGCCGCCAGCTTCAGCGAAGCGGTCGAGCATTGCATGGGAAGTGGCTTCGTCGGATTCGGCACCGAACGTCATCGTCCCCATGGCAAGAGTGCTTGCCTGGAGATCGCTGCCTCCGATGCCGCGTAGTTCCACCAGCTCACCCTACATGCGGAGGCCTGTCTGAGCTACACCGAGTCGGTCAGGTAGCGCTGGAAGGTGACGGACAGCGGTCCGATGATGTCTTCGACGTCTCGATCAGCGAGTTCAGGGAGTACGAGTATGAGCCTTGTGAACAGGACGCCGAGCAGGTGGGACGCGACGAGGCTCATCCGGAATCGGATGTCGGGAACCTCCACGGTGTCCAGTCCGGGTCCCATCAGCGTCAGGCCGATGAAGGTTCTGAGCATGTCGGCCGCAGCAGTGTGCGTTGACGCGGCCCTCAGGAGCGAGATCGCAGGTGAACCGGGGTCTGCGAGGACAGACAGATAGAGGCGGGCAATGCGTTCCCCGAGTCCATCGATGTCGCCGTCGAAGATCGCAGCTTCGACTTCCTCTGGGCTGAAGGGCAATTCGTGGGCCGCCACGAAGAGCTGTTCCTTGGACCCGAAATGGTGGGGGACCAGTGCAGGATCTACGCCAGCGTCAGCAGCGATCATGCGAATCGTGGACCCCTGGAATCCATGTTCGGCAAACGCGGATCGGGCGGCATCGAGGATCGATGCCCTTGTGATCTCGGGATCTCCGGGTCGTCGGCCAGTCGTGGGTTGAGGAGTCACTTCAACCTCACTGCCCTACACGGACTCGGCAACTTCGGCCCGGGCGCGGCGTTTGGTGCGGCGACGCTTGTTCACGATGCGGAAGAGGTACAGATATCCACCTGATATCGCGAGGAGAAGCATGATGAGGGACTGGGCTTGTTCCCATGCGGGGATGTTTGCCATCACCTTTCCGTTCCCACTGAACTTCAACGCTGCAGAGACGGGGATGAGTATCAACATCGGGATGGACATCCAGCGGTGCCATTTCCTCAAGATCTTTGCCCATTGTGTCATGACGATTCCCTCCCAGGATTGACGGCGTCACATCCGGCGGTCGCCCGTCGGGGACATCCGGTGGCAGGAACTCTACACCTGTTGAGTTCCTAATTCAACGCGTGAAGAATTATTGGTGATTGGATGCAAGGCGCTGCGACCAGAACTCAGGTCTCGGTGGGTTCGACCCTGAATCCATCATCTGTCGATGTGACGAGGACTTGGCCTTTGCCTCCCGCGTTCAGGGCATGGATCGCAGCCTCCAGCGCACCCTCAGGCACGATGTCGACCCCAGGCTCAGCTTCCTCGACGACAGGCTCGGGCTCAGGCAATTCCTCGGCCCGATCCTCGCGGAATACAGTGAAGTGGTACCAAGCAACCGCCGCTGCCGTGAGGAGCAGCGCGATGGCTGCAGACGAACTGTCGATCGTGTTCTTGCCGAAGGAGCTCTCGAGGAGATCCTCGAAGAAGACGAACACGATGATGATGAGGGTTATCACCGCAGTGATGGCGGCGATGCCGAAGAGTCCGACGATGTAGATGCGGCGGGTAGCGGACCCGAGCTCGGAGGGTGCATCGTCCGTGCGGTACCGTTGGATCGTGCGCCAGTAGTTCCACCACAACGGTGCGCCAACCACAAGCAGGGTGATCGCTGTGGCCAGAATCTCTCCGCCAGAATCCGTGATTCCGGGACCGCCGTAGATCGACTTGAGGATGGTCACGAGAAGCGTTGTCAGACCGCCTGCAGCAACGAGGAGACCCGCCGCCGCCAAGAGGTAGTCGTAGACACGGTCGACCTCTGTGCGTTCGCGCTCGGTGCGGCCTCCGAGGATCCGACCGTGGTACATCCACACAACACCACCTGCCGCAATCGCGGCAAGCGCCCCGGGGAGCATCGAGAAATGCCCACTGGCTGAGCCACCGTCATTTCCGAGGAACCACACGAGCACCGAGAACAGCACGATGCCAGCACCGATTATGACCGATACGGCTCCTCCGAGGACGCCGAGGAGCAGGACGTAGGCGTGCCACAGGGGCGTCCTGTCGACCGTCCGCGCATGGCGAGTCCAGTACCACCACCACACCGGCAATCCCACGACGAGGATCATCGCCGGCCTCAGCAAGTCGTCGATGGTTGCTCCGGTGAGGGTGTCGAGGAAGAGTTCGTCGTACACGGTGGAAAAGACGGCTGTCAGCGTCGCAATGGCCCCGGAGAACGCCCAGATGAGCCCTGCGGCAGAACCCAGCAGGAGATGGAGCGATGTGCTCCTCTCCGACTTCCATCGCTGCGATGCGATCCAGTGGCCGACCCAGATTCCGCCCCATATGATGAGATGGATCACCGTCGTGCGATCGACGCCATCCCCTTCCACAACGCTCGACAGGGTGTCGCCGGCCAGCGCCATCGTGGTCAGGAGGGATCCGATCAGGGCGACGGTCAGGTAGAAAGCCCATCCGGCTGATGTCTGTTCGGTCGGATCGGTTGCGAAGCGCTTCAACGTGTACCGGGCCAACCCGAGGTACACGGGGAGACCAACGACAACGAAGGCGATCGGGAGTGCGGCGGCGCTGCTATCGACGATCTGCCCTGACCTCGGGAGTGCGGCGTCGATCAGTCCTGCGATGCCAATGCCCACGAGGATCAGCATGGTGATCATGATCGAGTAGACGAACAGACGACGAGCCATCGTGCCTGCGCTCTCGGATGTGGTCTTCTGCTTGTCCTTCCCCTTGCCCGAGACGAGCTTGACGATGAGGACGACGATGCCGACTATGACGCCCAGCTGGATGATCGTGCTGAGGATTCCGATAAGTATCCAGCCCATTCCTAGCCCCTCTCGCCGCAGGCCCAGCGATCCATCGGCCATGCTGGCTCAGAGATCAACCAGACATCGCCCACGCGTTCCATCACCACCGTCTCGTCCTCGTCGTAGCCCCCACCACCGAACGGGCCTTCGCCGTACGAGACCGTGATGGTGACATCGAGCTTCGCCGTGTCTCCATCGATCTTCGAATCCGTGATGACGACTCGGCTGTTCCTCTCCTCTTCGTAGTACCAGTAATGCTCGTTGCATCGATCGACGAGATCTGCGGTCATGTAGGTTTCGGCGAGCTTCCGATCCGCTTCGTTCACCGCGTTGAAGTAGCCCTGGGCTGTCGCCTCAGGTGTGCCGGGGTCAAACGTCGGGGGAGGTTGGAGCGCGACCACCACGGCGACCACGATCAGGATCGCGATGACCGCTCCGAAACTCCCGAGAACCGATCTGCTGCTCGCATATGTCTTCATATGTCCATTGTCCTCTTCCTGAGATCCAATGTCGATAGGGACGAATCCCCACGTGAACGGTCAACGATCACCGGCGATGACGCCATCCAGCTGATCGAGTATCTCCTGAAGTGGCGGGTAGTCGCCGAGTCCCGTGCCACGGTAGGCATAGACGACCTCCCCCGCGCCATCCACGACACACACGGCAGGGAGATTCGAGTAGTGCCCGGTGATCCGTCGTTGTCGGTGCCCGGAAGCGAACGCCCTGATATATCGCCACCACGCCCGGAGATCGAACAGGAATTGGACGAGGGACTGCTTACCCAGGCCAATCCGTGTGTTCAGGGCTTGCTCGCTGTCCATGAAGAGGCGATAGGGGACCGATTCGCTCATCAATCGCCGTGCCTGGTGCGGGGCTGCCGGGGCTATCCCGATCACTTCACCGCCGCGGTCTGTGATCGATCCATGAACCGCCGCCAACTGCGCCAGCATCTCGAGACAAGGCGGTCACCCGAAGTACCGAACAAGCACCACCACCGTCGGAACCGCAATGACATCTCCGAGCACAACCGGATCACCCTCCGGTGAGCTCACAGCGATGTCCCCAATCCGCGTTGAGCTGTTCATGTGGTCACCCGCCCGCTACCGCTGTGTCGGTTGTCGGATATCGGATGTCGGGCGTCAGCCCTACGCATTCTCGAAGTCCCACTGGTTCCTTGACTCCCTGGCTGCTTCGACGCTCACCCTCGACAGCAGGATCAGGCCGACGATGAAGAACGCTGCGATCGACAGGATCGCCTTCCTGCCGGAACCCGTCGATGCACTCACCAGGCCGAAGATGAGTGGTCCTATGCCGGAGAGCTTTGCAAACACCGAGTAGAAGCCGAAGAATTCGGCAGACGCTTCCTCAGGGATCATCGAGCCGAAGAGGCTGCGCGAGAGTGCCTGTACGCCACCAAGAACGAAGCCAATGACTGCGGCTAGGGCCAGGAAGCCCGTTGTCCCTCCCTCGGGCAGGAAGTAGGCAGCAACGGCTACTCCTGTCCACACAACGAGCGTGATCATGATCGAAACCTTCGGTCCGATCCTGTTCGCCAGCATGCCGAGGAGTGTCGCGCCGAAGAAAGCGATGAACTGCACGATGAGGAATGCGAGGGCGATGGTCTCGATCTCGAGCGAGAGCGTCTCCTCTGCATATGCACCGGAGATCGCGATCACGGTGCCGGTACCCGAGTTGTAGATCACGAATGCGATCACGAACGTGAGCAGTTGTGGGAACTGGCGCAGCTTCTTGACCGTTGCGATCGTGCGTGAGAATCCGATAGATGCGTACTCGCTGAGGCTGCGACCGTCGACACCGGCCTTGTCATCAGGTAGGCGAGCGAGGGAGAAGAACGAGAAACCGATCCACCACAGCCCAGCGCCGAAGATGGCGATCCGCGCCGCGACATCCTTCGTCAGGGCAGCGCCTTCCTCGTCGCTGGCGACGAACGAGATGAGGATGAACGCCAGCAGGAGGTAGAGGCCGCCACCGAGGTACCCGAGCGCGTATCCCTTCGATGAAACCTGGTCGATGGTGTCGTCGGTAGCGATCTCGGGGAGGAACCCGTCGTAGAAGACGTTGGCAGCAACGAATCCGAACTGGGCGACGATCACTGCGATGAGAAATACAGGAACCATGCCGTCGGGAACGAAGGCTGTGGCGAGTACGAACGCCGCGCCAACGAAGGCGAAGAGCCGGAGGAAACGTTTCTTCGCGTCCGTGTAGTCGGCAACGGCTCCGAGCACAGGCATCGCCAGCATCAGGAGCAGCGTGCCGATCCCGATGAGGATGGAGAACAGGGCTTCGCCCGATAGTCCCCAGTATGTGTCGCCGGTCATGATCGTTCCGGTGAAGAACGCACCGATGACAGCTCCGAAGATGACTATGTAAGCCGAGTTGGCCCAGTCGTACATCGCCCATCCGAAGATCGTTCGTTTGTCGTTGCGCGCGGTCATCGGTGCTGCTTCCTACTCGGTGTCGGTGGGCCAAGGTAGCAGGTGGGTCACGTGGGATCCGGACATGCCGCTACCCGTAAACGAGAGAAGAGCCGCCCGAAGGCGGCTCTTCCTTCTGTTGATCAGTTGAGAGATCTCAGATGCGAACGCGATCCTTGAGACCCTTGGCTGCCTTGAACGCCGGAACGGTTGCAGCAGCGATCTGGATCGCTTCGCCCGTTGCAGGGTTCCGGCCAGCGCGGGCCTTGCGGTGGCGGGTCTCGAACTTGCCGAAGCCAGCAATGGCTACGTCGCGACCTGCATCGAGCTCGACAGCGATGATGCCGTGTCCCGGCTCAGAGCTGAAGATGGCATCGACGACCTCGGCGGCCTTCGCCTGTGAGATGTCAGTCTTCTTGGCAAGCTTCTTCGCCATTTCGGTCTTGTTCACGCCAGACTCCTTTTACGTCGCGTGCACGGGCGCCCAGCGGCTCCGTCTAAGGAAGACACTATCCCGTTTGTTGCAGAAAAGCGTGGATTCTCGGCGTCCTACAGGTCAAGGGGCACGTCTTCTGCTGCCCATTCGCCCGTGCCGGGTAGAGTCCAATCGTGGTTGACATCGCTCCGGGCAGCATCTCCGATCTCCGTTCCATCCTCACCAACGCTTCGGCGCGAACTGTTGTCGTGTTCGCCGGAGGTTCCTCGTTCGAAGGGAGTGGCGCGGCGAAGGCCATCGAGCGCGCCACCGAGGGCGTCGTCACCCGTCTTGTGCGGGACATCCCGGAGAACCCGGATCTCGCCACGGTCAACGCGGCCATTGACACCTACCGAGCGGCTCCACCGGACGCTGTGATCGCAATCGGCGGTGGCTCCGTCATGGATCTTGCGAAGGTCGTGAACGCGGTGGCCCCGCTTGCTGACGACGCACGGCCGTACGTGACCGGGGCCAAGACGCTGTCGGGAGGATCTGTCCCCCTGATCGCAGTTCCGACAACCTCAGGTACGGGGTCAGAGGCAACCCGATACGCTGTCGTAACCGTGGACGGAGTGAAGCTGCCGATGGGGGATGTCTCTCTGCTTCCAGTACATGTGATTCTCGATCCCGAACTCACATACACGGTTCCGCCTGGGGTGACTGCATCCACCGGGTTGGACGCTCTGGCCCAAGCGATGGAGGCGATGTGGTCCGTGCGATCGGACGACGCGTCCAACGAACCTGCAACCAGAGGGCTTGTCCTTGCCCTGGCGAACATCGAGCGTGCAGTGAACAATCCGGACCCTGGGTCGCGGACGGCGATGATGGAGGCGGCGTACCTATCGGGAGTTGCCATCGACACGACGGCGACGACCGCTCCTCATGCTTTGTCCTACCGCCTCACAACCGAGCATGGTGTGCCCCACGGTCACGCTGTGGCACTCACGCTTGGCGCTGTGCTCGAGTACAACGCGGGCGTCACGAGTTCGGATGTGAACGATGCCCGCGGTGTTGATCATGTGCGGGCTGCGGTGTCTGCCGTGTGCGACGTCCTCGGCGTTCCCGACCCGACGGCAGGTCGTCGACTGCTCTACGACCTCATTGCGGGCATTGGACTCGACCCAACGTTCGCCGGTGTCGGTGCTGACTCCCCCGAAGCCCGTGCAGTGATCGTCGAGTCCGTGAGTCCTGCCCGACTTGCCAACAATCCCAGAGCCTTCCCCGGCGACTCGCTCAGCAAGCTGATCGCCTCAATCCCCTGACATTTTCGTCTCTGCTCTCTGTTCTCCGCTCTTTGATCTTGCTCGCCAGAATCGATCGAACACCTCGGACGTTGACAGCTGGGGTACGTACCCGAACTCCTCTTTCAGCCTGCGATTGGAGAGGACCGGGCGATAGCGGAGGAAATCGACCTGCTCCGGGCCGTACTGTGTCGCCCGAACTGCCCTGAGTACGCGCAGCGCCCCGCCGATCACGCTCGCCGGCAGCGGGATGTACCGCTTGTCCATGCGGCCGGCAATGTCTGCAAGGGCCATCGCGCCGTCACCTGCGAGGTTGTAGATGCCCGTGGCGTCGTTCAGCACACCCTGTCGGATCGCTCCGACAACATCGCGGTCCCAGATGAACACGAACGGTGTCGGGGATCCGATCACGCCCATGATCACCGATCGATCGAACAGGTCCGTGATCTGGTTGTGCGTATCCGTGCCGAGGATCGTTCCGGACCTGAAGATCAATTGCTCCAGTTCGGGGTGCTCTTCGCGCCACCGCGCCAGCATCTCCTCAACCAGGCGCTTGTGATCCGAGTACGCGAACTCCTTGTTCCCCCGAAGTGCATCATCCTCATCGATCCAGTCAGGATTGTCCGCGTGGTATCCGTACGCCGCTCCCGACGACGACACGATGATCTTCCTCACGCCAGCCACCAGGCAGCTCTCAAGCACGTTCCTCGTGCCTTCGACATCGACCGAATACTCGAGCTCCCGGTTCGGCTTCCTGCCCGGAGTGACGATCGCCGCAAGGTGAACAACAACATCCACGGAGTGCTTCGTGAGGAGATCTGCAAGACCCGGATCTCGAACATCGGCCACGGCATAGGTGACACCGCCCAACGGCGCTGCCGGTTCCCTGATGTCGGTTGAGACGATCGTTGTCAGTCCCGACGGATCTGCTGCGAGTGAGGCCGTCAGGGCGTGTCCTACATAACCATCGCCGCCCGTGACGAGTACGGACGTTGTCACGCGATCGCTTCCGCAGGCTCAGCGATCGGTCGCTTGGACCAGAACCAAGCAAGGCTGAGGCCGGCGACGATGTGCCACACACCCCACCATGCAGCGATGAGGGCCATGCCGCCGAGGCCATCGAAGAACGTGAAGATGAGTACCAGCGCGAGTGCCGAATTCTGCAGCCCAACCTCGAAGGTGACTGCTCTCTGATCTCTCGTGTCAAGCCTCGCGAGCCTTGATGCTCCGTTGCCCAAACCCAGTGCCAATGCATTGTGGATGGCAACGATGCCGACAAGGAACCCGATGTAGGTAACGAAGTTGTCCCAATTGTTCCCGAGGGCAAGGAGCACGAAGAGGATGAACACGACAACAGCGAAGATCTTGAACGGTCCCTCGAGCTTGTTGGCAAGAGTGGGCTTTGCCCTTGCGAGCAGGATTCCAGCGGTCATGGGCAGCGCCAGGATCACGACGATCGTCACGAACAACGTCACAGGATTGAGCGATACCGTTCTGAGGAGCGGCTCGGTGTTCGGGTTGAGGTTCCCCCACAACGAGAAGTTGAGAGGTGTCATGAACACGGCGACGGCGGTCGAAATCGCTGTCATCCCGACCGATAGCGGGGCGTTCCCCTTCCCGAGATAGGTCATGATGTTGGACAGATTCCCACCGGGGCAGGCTGCGACGAGGATCATGCCCAGTTCCACCGAGGGAGCGAGGTCGAGGGCCAGCGTGAGTAGGAACGTTGCAAACGGAAGCAGCACGAACTGTGCTCCGAGACCGATTCCTGCAGGCTTCGGCGATTCGGTGAGCGAACGGAAGTCCTTGGTATCGATGCCAAGCGCCATGCCGAACATCATCAATCCGATCAGCACATTGAGCGCTACGAGCGAGCTCTCGTTGAAATTCAGTACCGCGTCGTCCACGCCCCCCATCAGGCAACACCTCCCGGCTCCTGGTGCATCTTCTTGAAGTGGAGTAGCCCGGGCGCCCAGAGGTTCTTGACGGGATCGACATCCGCGTGGATGACGGCCGTGGTTCCCGACGTGAGGCTTCGTTCGATCGCACCAACGATGTCCTGTGGTGAGGAGATCCGTTCGCCGTGTGCCCCCATCGAACGGGCGAGGTCCGCGTAATCGATTTCGCCCAGATCCGTGTTGATGTTCTCACCCTCGTCGAGGCTCTTCTTGACCATCATCTTCACCGGCTTCATCGCAACCGATTGGGACATCTTGACCATGCCCCACTGGCGGTCGGAAACCACGATGAACACGATCCGGTAGCCGTAGCGCACTGCGGTCTCCACCTCCTGGGGGTGCATGCCGAAGGCGCCGTCGCCGATGATGCAGACGATCTGACGGTCAGGGAATGCTCGCGCTGCCCCCAGGGCCTGCCCGACACCAGCACCAAGGTGGCCCATGTGCGGCGTACCGAGCGTCGTGCCGGGTTGGGTCACCTTCCAGAAGAAGGCGCACCATACGGCGGTGTTTCCTCCGTCAGCGACAAGGATCGCGTTGTCGTCGAACGTCTGTCGTGCCACGTGCGGGAGGTGTGCGGGGTTCATCGGCGTGGAGCGGTCGGCGAGATGCTTGGTGAACTTCGTCGAATGTTCATGGCGGGACCGTTGGAGGTCCTTGACCGCTGTTGTTCGACCGGCGGGAGGCTCGACCGTTTCGAGTTCAGTGATCAGCGCGGCCAGGAAGAGGCCGACGTCGGCCTCGACCGCGAGATCTGTCGGCTTGTTGAGACCGAGTGACGCCGGATCGATGTCCACCTGGATCACCTCGGCCGCCGAACTCCAGTACGGCGACTTGCCCCACCAGTCGGTCTCACCGACCCGGCTTCCGAGGATCAGCAGCACGTCGGCCTTCGTCCTTACTTCACCAGATGCCTCGATCGAAGCGATCGGCCATGCGAGATCGTCCGTGTGGGGGATCGATCCGCTTGCGGACCATGAGGTGGTGACAGGTGCGTTGAGCATGTGCGCGAGGTCTGCAAGGGCATCGAACGCCTGCGCATGGACGACACCTCCGCCAGCATGGATGACCGGGAGCCTGGCAGCGGAGAGAAGACGAGCAGCCTCGATCACATCGGACGCGGAGGGCGCAATGGGCGCAACCCGACGGTAGGACGACGGGGTGCGGCTCCCGCTCTCTTTGGTCTTCGCGTTGATCACGGACTCCGGGATATCGATGTGCACGACCCCTGGGCGTCCTGCGTAGGACATGCGCAGCGCCGTTCGCAACAACTCGGGTACCCGTTCGAGCGACGGTGCTGTGGCAGACCACTTGGCCATCGGGCTGATGACCCCGACATGATCGAAATACTGGTACGTGCCGCCTCGATCGGGGTATCCGATTCCTGATCGACGTGACGATGTGATCAGGAGCACGCGGTTCCCCTCGACCTGTTCAACAGCAACGCCGGGAAGGGCGTTCGCGACACCCGGACCGTTGGAAGCAATGGCGACGCCCAGCTTGCCGGTCAGCCGGGCGTAGGCACCTGCAGCGTGCAGAGCTGACGACTCGTGGCGTGTTGTGACAAGTTCGATCCCTCGGTCGGCCATGCCGGCAATGAGGCCGTGGTACGTGCCGTCCGGCAGTCCGAATGCTGTATCGACACCTTCTGCCACGAGCATCTGTGCAATGATGTCTCCGCCGGTCGCCTTGGCCATCCCACTCCTCTCACGCGTTGCAGGTCGATAGTAGGCGATTGGCCCCCGGCTGCGTCTGGAACACGCTGCTTGTCTGGCTGCGTGGTTACTCTCCCGCACGTGCAAACCATGCCAAAACCCTCGAAGCGTGTTCTCAGGGCGGTTCTCGCCGCCTCAGTAGTGCTTCTGGTTGCCGCGTGTGACAGCTCGGGGGGTGGAAACACAACGACGACAGGCGCACCTGCGACAACGACGTTGGCGACCACGACAACCGCTGCTCCACTCACCTCGATTCCAACCGGTTCGATTCCTGGAGAGAGTTCTCCTTCGATCCCGAGTGACATCGCCGAGGCCATGCGTGCAGAGATCGGTGTGTTGATGCTCGACGTTGAGGAGAGTCGCGGGCTCCCATTCCTCGAGATTCCGACGGTAACGATCCTCGACAGCACAGATTTCTCCGCACGTGTCCGCACGACGATGGAAGAGGACCTCGATCCTGTAGAGGTCGCGGGAGATCAGGCGATGTTCGAACTCCTCGGGATGCTCGATGGAAGTACCGATCTCTACCAGCTCCTGATCGATCTCTACACCGAACAGGTCGCCGGCTTCTACGACCCGGACGCGGACGAACTCGTGGTCCCGGTCTCCCTCGACGGCATCACGCCGCTGCAAGAGATCACCATTGCACACGAACTCGTGCACGCCCTCACAGACCAGCACTTCGATTTCAACGACGTCTACGAGGACCGGACGGACAACGGCACGGGGGATGATGCATCAGGCGTGCTCGCCCTGGTAGAGGGCGATGCCACCTATCAACAGTTTCTGTATCTCGAGTCAATGAGTCCTGCAGATGCGGCGAAGGCTGTTCTCGAATCGCTCTCGATCGATCAAACGACGCTCTTGAGAGCACCGACCTGGATACAGCAGGACCTGACCTTCCCTTATGAGTATGGGCTCCTCTTCACGCAGTTCCTGGTGCAAGAAGGCGGGCTCAAAGGCGTCGACGAGGCGTATCTCGATCTTCCGGTCAGCTCGGAGCAGGTCCTGCACCCGGAGAAGTTCATGCGATCGGAGCAGCCAAGCGATCTTGCACCGTTGACGGTCACGCTTCCCGGCTGGGACCTGTTCGATGAGCGGAGTCTCGGTGAGTGGGGGATACGTATGGTCCTTCTCGATTCTCTGCAACCCGGACGGTTGACCCAGGCTGCGGCTGGCTGGGGCAACGATCGGTATCGGGTGTTCCTCAACGGAGACGACACAGCATTCGCGTGGGTCTACGAGGGAGAGACGATCGAGGATGCCGAGGACCTGACGAACGGTCTCCTGGATCACATCCGGGACGGTATGCATGCGGGATCACCGGAGGATTCCGGAGGGGGACTGCTCTACAGCACCGGCACGACCTATGTGTTCATTGACCGTGTCGACGAGAAGATCTTCTTCATCGCTTCAACCGACGCCACCGCCGGCGCATCCCTCCGCGACCAGCTCAACCTCTAGCAACAGGTCCCCCTTTGATGGGGGGACGGCAGAGCGGAGCGATGCAGGGGGGTGATGCTGAAACCTGAAGCCTGAAGCCTGATACCTGAGACCTGAACTCCTTCTGCATCCCCCTCCTGGCTCACTGTGTTCGCCTGTCCTCCCACCAGGGGAGGACGTTCGGAGGTGTCCATTGCTTCGTGTTCGATGCCGACGGCGACAGACACATCGATCCAGAAGCTGCTTGGTA
>JBDLJV010000050.1:0-13191 GCA_039714175.1 Actinomycetota bacterium | reverse complement strand
CGTAATAGCAGCAGTCAGAGTCGTCTTCCCATGATCAATATGACCCATCGTCCCAATATTCATATGCGGCTTCGACCGCTCAAACTTCTCTTTCGCCATGGTGATCTCCTATTCGCCTCTGACCTTGGCCACGATTTCTTGTGCGGCCGCCGTCGGTACTTCTTGATATGAGTGGAATTGCATTGAGTAGTTGGCACGACCCTGGGTCCGTGAACGCAGATCCGTCGCGTAGCCGAACATCTCGGCGAGCGGCACAAGTGCGTTGACAACACGGGCCTGACCACGAGTATCCATCGACTCGATCTTGCCGCGTCGTGCAGAAAGGTCGCCGATGACGTCGCCCATGTAATCCTCGGGGGTGACGACTTCGAGCTCCATCACGGGCTCGAGAATCTTGATCCCGGCGGTCTTTGCAGCTTCCTGGATCGCCATGGAACCGGCGATCTTGAAGGCCATCTCGTTCGAGTCCACATTGTGGCTCGACCCGTCAATGAGTCGCGCCCTGACGTCGACAAGCGGGTATCCAGCGAGGATGCCACCAGCAAGCGCCTCGCGCATGCCCTTCTCGACAGCGGGGATGTACTCACGGGGGACGTTTCCACCCTTGACCTTGTCTTCGAACTCGAATCCGGTACCGGGCTCGAGCGGTTCGAGATCGATGACCACGTGGCCGTACATGCCTGAACCACCGGTCTGTCGCTTGAACTTCGCATCGATCTTGTTGACCGGCTTCTTGATCGTTTCGCGGTACGCAACCTGCGGTCGACCAACGTTGGCCTCGACACTGAACTCGCGGAAGAGGCGGTCGACGATGACCTCGAGGTGAAGCTCACCCATGCCAGCGATGATCGTCTGGCCGGTCTCATCGTCCGTATGGACGTTGAACGTCGGATCCTCTTCGGAAAGGCGTGCGAGCCCTCCGCCCAGCTTGTCCTGGTCAGACTTCGTCTTCGGCTCGATGGCCACCGAGATCACAGGAGCAGGAAACGTCATCGATTCGAGCTGAATCGGTGCGTTGGTAGCCGACAGCGTGTCGCCCGTCTTGGTGTTCTTGAGGCCGACAGCCGCAACGATGTCTCCGGTGTGGATCTCGTCGATGTCCTCCTGCTTTGCAGCGTGCATGCGAAGAAGACGACCGAATCGTTCCTTCTTGCCGGTCGTCGTGTTGATGACGCTGTCACCCTTGCTCGCCGTGCCCGAGTAGACACGGAAGTAGGTGAGCTTGCCGACGTATGGATCGGACATGATCTTGAAGGCGAGCGCTGAGAAATCCTCGGTATCGGAGGGCTTGCGCTCCATCGCATTGTCTTCGTGCCCGGGACGGAACCCCTCCATCGGGGGGAGCTCTGCGGGGCTCGGGAGATATGAGATAACAGCGTCGAGCAGTGGCTGGACACCCTTGTTCTTGAATGCCGTGCCGAGCATCACCGGAACGAAATCGCGTGCGATCGTTCCCTTGCGAATGACGGAACGGATCTCATCAGGGCTCAGATCCTCTTCCATGAGGTACTTCTCCATGAGGTCCTCGTCCTCAGACGCAACCACATCGAGCATCTTGTGATGCCACTCGTTCGCTTGGTCAACGAGCTCGGCGGGGATGTCGGTCATCTCCCACTCGACGCCTTCGTCGTCGTGCCAAATGATCGCTTTCATCTCAACGAGGTCGACAACGCCCTGGAACTCGGCTTCAGCGCCGATCGGGATCTGGATGGCAACCGGGTTACCTCCGAGACGATCGACGATCGATTGGGTGGAAGCGAAGAAGTCAGCGCCGATCCGGTCCATCTTGTTGATGAAACAGATACGGGGCACACCGTACTTGTCTGCCTGACGCCACACCGTTTCTGACTGTGGCTCAACACCGGAAACGGCATCGAACACTGCAACAGCACCATCAAGGACGCGGAGTGAACGCTCGACCTCAACGGTGAAGTCCACGTGTCCGGGGGTGTCGATGATGTTGATGATGTGCTTGTCCCACTCACAGGTCGTGGCAGCAGATGTGATCGTGATGCCGCGCTCCTGCTCCTGTTCCATCCAGTCCATGACGGCTGCGCCCTCGTGGACCTCACCGATCTTGTATGTGCGACCGGTGTAGTACAGGACCCGCTCGGTGATCGTCGTTTTGCCCGCGTCGATGTGGGCCATGATTCCGATATTGCGAACGGTGTCTAGTGGAATGGTGCGTGCCATGTTCTCTTACCAGCGGTAGTGAGCGAAAGCCCTGTTGGACTCCGCCATCTTTTGGACATCTTCACGGCGCTTCACAGCAGCACCGGTGCGGTTCGCTGCATCGAGGATCTCGTTGGCAAGGCGGTCAGCCATCGTGGATTCACGACGCTTTCGAGCGAAGTCAACGAGCCAACGTACGGCGAGCGTCTGTGCACGACGCGGACGTACCTCGACAGGAACCTGGTAGGTCGAACCACCGACACGACGTGACCGGACCTCGAGGACCGGACGCACGTTGTCGATCGCACGCTTGAGGATGGGAAGCGGCTCTGAGCCTGTGCGCTTCTCGACGATGTCCATTGCCGTGTAGACAATGCGCCGCGCCGCGCCCTTCTTCCCCTTGAGGAGGATCTTGTTCGTGATCTGCGTGACCAGAACGGAGCCGTAGATCGGGTCCGGTTCGAGCTTGCGAACTTCTGCTGGAGCTCTACGCATTAGGAATCCTTCTTCGCGCCGTAGCGGGAGCGGGCCTGCTTGCGACCGTCGACACCTGCGGCGTCGAGTGCTCCTCGAATGACCTTGTAGCGAACACCGGGAAGGTCCTTCACACGTCCACCACGGACGAGGACGATCGAGTGTTCCTGAAGGTTGTGGCCCTCACCGGGGATATATGCAGTTATCTCTGCTCCCGATGACAGGCGGACACGCGCGACCTTGCGAAGTGCCGAGTTCGGCTTCTTCGGAGTGACGGTGTAAACACGCGTGCATACGCCACGTCGCTGCGGGGACCCGGCGAGACCGACGGTCCTCTGCTTCTTCGGCTTTGGCTTCCGGCCCTGACGGACCAGCTGCTGTACGGTTGGCACTTTCCTTATGTCTCTCTCTTCGGCGCACCCCGACCCGGCACTCGGGTATCGGAGTTCTGACGAACGAAAAATCGGCCCGATGCGCAGCGCGCAACAGAACCGATCCCCTGTGTGAGCCTCTTCCTGCACAACAGCGTCTCAGAACCTGAATCCTGGGAACGCCTCCGGGTACCGGCGGGCTCGGCTGGGATAACCAGAAGCGAGTATAGGGAGGTCGTGCCCTAACGCGCAAAACAAAACGACCACCTGGTCGTCCACCACCTGGTTGAGGAGCCAAGGTTAGCAGCTCTGCTCTCGGTTGCCAGGTTCCAAGGGACAGATTTCCGGAATCTGACCCCTTCTAGATCGGGAACTCGGGAGGTTCCTGTAGCTCCTGCGGCTTCCGTTCTTCGGGTACCGACTGAGGAGTCCCTCGCTTCCGACGAGCCGTGTCCCTGTACTCGCGCAATCCGCTTGCCGCGAACATGACGACCAGGATCGCCGCGATGCTGTAGCCGGTCGCCAGGGCGATCGGCACCACGATGGCAACCGTGATCCAGGTGATCACCTGGCTGATGAGCGGCGCCTTCTCCTCGTTGACCATCGAAGCAGCGTGCAGGACCATGTGGCCACCATCGAGCGGAACGATCGGCACCCAGTTGAGCACACCCCATCCGAGTGCGGTCCAGATGAAGGAATCGAGGAAGACAGCGACCTCATGAGGCACTCCGCTGAACACTCCCACCAACGCTCCAGTGAGCAGCACCCCGCCAGCAGCGATGCCGGTTGCGGAACCCGCAGCCGAGATTACGAAGGATCGGCCGTGGCTCATGGCCGCGGAATGCCGGAAATTCGTCACGCCACCTAGTCCATACAACGTCACGGTTGTGCCCAGGGCACCGAACCTCCGGGCGGTCAGCGCATGACCCATCTCATGGAGCAGGATCGAAACGAACGCTGCCGCCGTCCATATGGCGATATCGATACCTCGGTATTGCATGGCACCGATCAGCGCGATGAACAGGAACGTGACGTGCACGCCCACGGGGATACCGAACAACTGGAACCTCAGCATGCAGCGGAACGTAGTACGCAATACGTAGTACGTAGTACGACTCGGGAGATGTCTCTGCTCTCTGCTCTCGGTTCTGTAGTCTTCTTCCATGGAACGAGTAATGGGATTCGGCGGGGTGTTCATCCGTGCAGAAAACACGGAAGACCTCGCGCTCTGGTACCGGGACAACCTTGGCATCGATCTGCAGGACGATTGGCCGGGAGGGCTATTCCCTCTGAGACACCCGGATGATCCTGGTGGCTCGTACGTTGTGTGGAGTGTCTACGCCGACAAGCCTGACGAATCGGGACAGCCTGTGGGCCCGTTCACTCTCAATTTCCGGGTTCGGAATCTCGAAGCGATGCTGAGCCAACTGCGTGCGAATGGCATCGAAGTTACCGAGGGGGAGCAATCCGAATACGGCGTGTTCGCCCGACTCGCTGACCCGGAAGGCAACCCGATCGAGCTCTGGCAACCGCCTGCGAACCTCCCACCCGATTGGCGGGATCCAGAGCCGCACTGACCCTTCTTCGGTCCCCCCTTTACGGGGGGACGGTGGGAGTACGCGAGAAGGGCGGCCCGGAGGCCGCCCTTCTGCAGAGTCTCTGCTCTCTATTCTTTGTTCTCTGCTCTTCGACCCTACTCGTCGTCAGACTCGCCGTCGGTGGACGGGGATGCTGACGTTGTAGCTCCCAATGAAGCAAGCCATTCAGCGGGGTCGGACGGCAGAGCATCGTCTGCAGACTCGACATCGACGTCTCCGAAGAGGCCAGCCGCTGTCGGCACGTCTGCGTCCGGCAGCATCGGCTCGATCGACTGGTAGGCCGTCGAACCGGTACCGGCTGGGATCAGCTTGCCGATGATGACGTTCTCCTTGAGACCACGCATGTAGTCAGACTTGGAGTTGAGCGATGCCTCGGTGAGGACTCGTGTCGTCTCCTGGAACGAAGCCGCCGACAACCACGAATCCGTGGCAAGAGAGGCCTTCGTGATACCCATGAGCTCCGGACGACCCTCCGCCGGCTGCTTGCCGTCTTCGACAAGCTGACGGTTCCCGTCGCGGAACACCTGACCATCGACAAGCTCCGCTGGGAGCCAGTCACCATCGCCGGGATTGGCGATGCGTACACGACGAAGCATCTGTCGGACGATGAGTTCGATGTGCTTGTCGTGAATGTCGACACCCTGGGAGCGATACACCTCTTGCACCTGGTCAACCAGGTAACGCTGGCATGCACGCACACCCTGAATCGCGAGAACTTCCTTCGGGTCGAGCGGACCCTCGGTGAGCTGCGTTCCGGGCTCGATGATGTCGCCCTCGGAAACACGGAGACGTGCACGGGCCGACAGGTCATACGAGACGACTTCCTCGTCACCATCGACGATGACGATCGAGCGCTGCCCGGTGTCCTCGTCGGTCACGAACTTCACTGCACCACCAGCTTCTGCGAGGAGTGCAACACCCTTCGGCCTGCGTGCCTCGAAGAGCTCCTGGACACGGGGAAGACCGTGCGTGATGTCCTCACCGGCGATACCGCCAGTGTGGAACGTACGCATCGTCAACTGTGTACCCGGCTCACCAATGGACTGTGCAGCCATGATGCCGACTGCGGTACCGGACTCGACCATCACACCCGTTGCGAGGTCGATGCCGTACGACGCCTTCGAGATTCCGTACAGGCTCTCGTCGGTGAGCGGGGACCTGACCCTGATTTCTTCCACATCCTCGACTTCTTGGATCCCGTTGACTGCTTCGCGATCGAGCACGAATCCGGCTCTGAGCTTGCGGCCATCGGGAAGCTCGGCGAGGGTGCGGCCGATCTTGACATCCTCAGCGAGGATTCGGCCGATGATCTTGTTCCGGAGATGACGGATCGGTTGTCCGTTCTCTCGGATGACGACCAACAGGCCCGGGTCATCGGTCTCCTCGTCATGGATGATGATCTCCTGGCTGACGTCGACCAGACGCCGGGTCAGATAACCCGAGTCAGCCGTACGCAGAGCAGTGTCAGCAAGACCCTTGCGAGCACCGTGCGTCGAGATGAAGTACTCGAGAACCGTGAGACCCTCACGGAAGTTCGCCTTGATCGGCTGCGGGATGATGTCACCCTTCGGGTTTGCCACGAGGCCACGCATGCCTGCGATCTGTCGCAGCTGCATGATGTTCCCGCGAGCACCCGAGCGGACCATCATGTCCATCGGGTTGAACGGATCCTCCTGCAGCGTCTCCTGCATGGCGTCCTTCACCTCGTCGGTGGCGACCGTCCAGATCTCGATCAACTCCGAGCGACGCTCGTCGTCCGTGATGACACCCTTCTGGTACAGGCTTTCGACCTTTGCTGCCCGCTCTTCGAACGACGCCAAGATCTGCTTCTTCTCCGGCGGCGTCTTGACATCCTGCAGACCGATCGTAAGACCGGCACGAGTTGCATAGCGGAAGCCGAGTTCCTTGATGTTGTCAAGCGTGTTGGCGACATCAGGCTTGTCGTAGGTGTGGATCACCTCTTCGACAAGTGTCCGAACGTCAGACTTCAACAGCACGTTGTTGACATACGGGAACCCGGGAGGGAACGCACCATTCATGATCGCGCGTCCGACCGTCGTCTCGGTCAGGCCCTCTGCGTCGACAGGCTCATCATTGATGAGGTCCTTGAGCAGAGGCTTCAGCTCGGCATGCAGTTCGTGCTCGCCGGCCAACCAGCCGACACGCACCTTGATCTTGGCGTGAAGATCGAGGTCGCCGGCTTCGTATGCCATGACTGCTTCGTCGACGTTCGTGAACGCCCTGCCCTCGCCCTTGGCCCCGTCCTTGGTCGCTGACAGGTAGTACATGCCAATGATCATGTCCTGGGACGGCGTCACGATCGGACGACCGTTCGCTGGTGACAGTACGTTGTTGGACGACAGCATGAGGATGCGTGCCTCGGCCTGTGCCTCCGCCGAGAGCGGCAGGTGCACGGCCATCTGGTCTCCGTCGAAGTCAGCGTTGAACGCCTCACAGACGAGCGGATGCAGCTGGATCGCCTTGCCCTCGATGAGCACCGGCTCAAAGGCCTGGATACCGAGGCGGTGAAGCGTCGGTGCACGGTTCAGGAGAACCGGATGTTCCTGGATGACGTCAGACAGCACATCCCAGACCTGGGCACGTCGGCGCTCGACCATCCGCTTGGCGGCCTTGATGTTCTGTGCGATGTCGAGGTCAACGAGACGCTTCATGACGAACGGCTTGAACAGCTCAAGCGCCATGATCTTCGGAAGACCGCACTGGTGCAGACGTAGCTGCGGACCAACGACGATCACGGAGCGACCCGAGTAGTCGACACGCTTACCGAGCAAGTTCTGGCGGAAACGTCCCTGCTTGCCCTTCAACATGTCCGAGAGAGACTTGAGGGGCCGGTTGCCCGGTCCGGTCACGGCACGTCCACGACGGCCGTTGTCGAACAGTGCGTCGACGGCTTCCTGAAGCATCCGCTTCTCGTTGTTCACGATGATCTCGGGAGCACCGAGGTCGATCAGTCGCTTGAGTCGATTGTTCCGGTTGATGACCCTGCGGTACAGATCGTTCATGTCCGACGTGGCGAAACGGCCACCGTCGAGCTGGACCATCGGGCGGAGATCCGGTGGGATCACCGGCACCGCTTCGAGGATCATCCCTGTTGGATCGTTCTTGCCGTCGGCGAACGGCTGAACGACCTTCAGTCGCTTCTGGGCCCGCTGGCGACGCTGCTGGCTGCGGGGATCAACAAGATCCTCACGAAGCTTCTCGACCTCAGCCTGGAGATCCATACGGGTGATGAGATCCTTGACGAACTCAGCTCCCATGCCTCCGGTGTAGTACTCGCCGTAACGATCAACGATCTCTCGCCAGAGCTGCTCGGATTCGACAAGCTCACGCGGCTTCATCGCCTTGAACGTATCGAAAGCCTCGTCGAGCAGATCGATCTCGACCTGCGCACGGTCGTCGCGATCCTTGATCTCGCGCTCGACTTCCTTCTTCCGGGCGCTGACCTCGTTCGGCTTGGCGCCGGCGTCTTCCATCTGAGCAAGCTCACCCTCGAGACGCTCAAGACGGGCTTCACGCCACTCCTCGAGTTCATCGGAGATCAGCACACGCTCGTGACGCGCAGCTTCCTCGAGATCGGGAAGGTCCTTGGTCCGCTTGTCCGCATCAACATCGGTGACGAGGTACGCGGCGAAGTAGATGACCTTCTCAAGCTCCTTCGGGGACATGTCGAGGAGGTAGCCCAGACGGCTGGGAACACCCTTGAAGAACCAGATGTGGGTCACGGGAGCGGCGAGCTCGATGTGGCCCATGCGCTCGCGGCGCACCTTGGCTCGTGTTACTTCAACACCGCATCGCTCACAGACGACGCCGCGGAATCGCACACGCTTGTACTTCCCGCAGTAGCACTCCCAGTCCCTCGTGGGACCGAAGATGCGCTCGTCGAACAAGCCATCCTTCTCAGGCTTCAGTGTCCGGTAGTTGATCGTTTCGGGTTTCTTCACCTCGCCGTAGGACCAGGAACGGACCTGGTCTGACGATGCGAGGCTGATCTTCAATTCATCGAAAAGCTGTGGCACCTATTCGCTCCCGCTCTCAAATTCTCTTGTCGGCTTGCTCAAACGATTACGTCTGCGTCGGGACGCTCGGGACGAGATATGTCGATCCCGAGACTCGCCGCGGTTCGGAACACGTCGTCCTCAAGATCCTTGAGTTCGACTTCCTCACCGGCAGACAGCATTTCGACGTTGAGTCCAAGCGACTGCATCTCCTTGATGAGCACCTTGAATGACTCAGGGATGCCCGGCTCGGGGATGTTCTCGCCCTTGACGATCGCTTCGTACACCTTGACACGCCCACGGACGTCATCTGACTTGATGGTCAGCAGCTCCTGGAGTGCGTACGCAGCTCCGTAAGCCTCAAGAGCCCAGACCTCCATCTCACCGAAGCGCTGGCCACCGAACTGGGCCTTACCACCAAGTGGCTGCTGGGTGATCATCGAGTACGGGCCTGTGGACCGTGCGTGGATCTTGTGGTCAACGAGGTGGACGAGCTTGAGGATGTACATGTACCCGACCGTGATTGGCGAGTCGAACGGCTCACCGGAGCGGCCGTCGTACAGCTTTGCCTTTCCCTCATCGTTGATGATCTGGACACCATCCCTGTTGGGACGGGATTCCGAAAGCACCTTGAGGACCTCGTCCTCGTGGGCACCGTCGAAGACGGGTGTTGCAACCCGTGTCCACGGCTCGGCACCACCCGATGCGGGGCTGTCGAGATCGTCGAAGGACTCCCAACCGGTTGAGGCTGCCCAACCGAGATGCGTTTCGAGCACCTGGCCGAGGTTCATTCGGGACGGGACACCAAGCGGTGACAGGACAATGTCAACCGGCGTGCCATCCTCGAGGAACGGCATGTCCTCTTCAGGGAGCACTGTGGCGATAACGCCCTTGTTCCCGTGGCGACCGGCAAGCTTGTCTCCTGCGGAGATCTTGCGCTGCTTGGCAACGTACACACGCACGAGTTCGTTCATGCCCGGAGGAAGGTCGTATCCGTCCTCACGACTGAACTCCTTGACGGCGATCGCCTTGCCGGATTCCCCGTGGGGAACCTTGAGCGACACATCACGAACCTCGCGGGCCTTCTCACCGAAGATCGCCCTGAGAAGACGCTCTTCGGGCGTCAGCTCGGTCTCACCCTTCGGCGTGACCTTGCCAACGAGGTAGTCGCCAGGACCAACCTCGGCACCGATGCGGATGATGCCGCGCTCGTCGAGGTCCATGAGCACCTCTTCGGCAACGTTCGGGATGTCCCTTGTGATCTCTTCGGCTCCGAGCTTGGTGTCTCGTGCCTCGATCTCGTGCTCTTCGATGTGGATCGAAGACAGGACATCTTCCTTGACGAGACGCTCCGAGATGATGATCGCGTCCTCGTAGTTGTAGCCATCCCACGGCATGAATGCCACCATGAGGTTGCGTCCGAGGGCGAGTTCACCACCATCAGTGGATGCGCCGTCTGCAAGGGCCTGGCCAACCTTGACCTTGTCGCCTTCGGCGACGATCGGCTTCTGGTTGATGCATGTGCCCTGGTTGGAGCGCTCGAACTTGTCGAGTGGGAAGGTGTGCTTCTTGTTCGCTCCGGCTTCCTTGACGATGATCTCCGTACCGGAAACCTCGACGACTTCGCCGTTGACCGTGCATACGACGACCTCGCCCGAGTCCTTCGCTGAGCGCTCTTCCATACCGGTACCGACGAGCGGTGCATCGGATGTGATGAGCGGTACGGCTTGACGCTGCATGTTCGAACCCATGAGGGCACGGTTCGCATCGTCGTGCTCGAGGAACGGGATCAGTGACGTGGCAACCGACACAACCTGCTTCGGCGACACATCCATGTAATCGACCTCGGCGGCGTCAATGGTGTCGACCTCGCCACCGGTCTTGCGAACAAGTACCCGGTCGTTGGCAAACGTTCCATCGCTGTTGAGTGGGGCGTTGGCCTGCGCAATGACGTGGCCTTCCTCCTCCGATGCGGTCAGGTAGTCGATGCTCTTGGAGACCTTGCCCTTCGTCACCCGGCGATAAGGCGTCTCGATGAAGCCGAACCGGTTGACCCGGGCGTAGGAAGCAAGCGATCCGATGAGTCCGATGTTCGGACCTTCAGGTGTCTCGATCGGGCACATACGTCCGTAGTGGGACGGGTGCACATCTCGAACCTCGAAGCCGGCACGTTCGCGCGACAGGCCACCAGGGCCGAGCGCCGAGAGACGGCGACGGTGCGTGATCGAGGCCAGCGGGTTCGGCTGGTCCATGAACTGGCTGAGCTGCGAGGTTCCGAAGAACTCCTTGATCGAGGCAACAACCGGACGGATATTGATGAGCGTCTGGGGCGTGATCGCCTCAGGATCCTGCGTGGTCATGCGCTCACGCACAACACGCTCGAGTCGGGTGAGCCCGACACGGATCTGGTTCTGGATCAGCTCTCCGACGGTCCGGATGCGCCTGTTCTGGAAGTTGTCGATGTCATCGACGCGGTATCCCTCTGTCCCCTGTCTGAGGTTCATCAGGTACTTGATCGTCGCGACCATGTCCTCATCGGTGATCAGACCCTGCTCGTCGGCTCTGAAGTTGTCCATGAGCTCCATGGAGGCATCGCCTCCGAGCTTCTGATTCACCTTGTAACGACCCACCCGTGTGAGGTCGTAACGCTTGGGCGTGCGGAACAGCGTCTTGATGAGGCTGCGTGCAGACTCGACCGTTGTCAGCTCGCCCGGTCGCAGCTTGCGATACAGGTCGAGGAGTGCCTCGTCCTTGGTGGACGTGGGATCCTTCTCGAGCGTGTTGCGCACGAGATCGGAGTCGCCGAGGATGGCAATGATGTCTTCGTCGGACTCAGCAATGCCGAGCGCGCGAAGGAACGTCGATACGAACTGACGACGCTTGCGATCGACACGGACACCGATGGTGTCCTTCTTGTCGATGTCGAATTCGAGCCAAGCACCGCGACCGGGGATCACCTTCGACGCGTACACCGGACGACCGGAGGTCTTGTCGATGGTCCTGTCGAAGTAGACGCCGGGGCTACGAACGAGCTGGCTCACGACGACACGCTCGGTGCCGTTGATGATGAACGTACCGTTCGCGGTCATCATCGGGAAATCCCCGAGGAAGACCTGCTGCTCCTTGATCTCTCCGGTCTCCTTGTTCAGGAACCGGGCTGTTACGAAGAGCGGCCGCGAGTAGTTGGCATCGCGATCCTTGGCTTCCTCGATTGTGAGAGGAGGCTCGTCGAAACGGTGGTCAGTTAGTTCGAGGGCCAGATTGCCGGTGAAGTCCTCAATCGGAGAGACCTCATCGAACATCTGCTTGAGTCCGGAATCGAGAAAGGCATCAAAGGAATCCCTCTGAACATCAAGGAGACCCGGAATCTCCTGGACCTGTGGGATCTTTGCGAAAGACAGCCTCTGGGAACGCGCACGAGCCAACGCGGATCCTCCTCTTATAGACGTTGCAACAGCACAGAGCTAGGAGCAGTGAAACGGGTGAACTAGGGAGCATAGCACAAAATGGGGATAGCACACAGCTAACCCCACTCTGCCTTCGGAGAGTCGAGAAAAGTTCTTCAACTGTGATTGAGAGGATACAACGAATGCCGCGATGTTTCAAGCTCTCGGAGCGGCCTTGCCGCTCCGAGAGCTGTAGTACGTAGTACGTAGTACGTAGTGCGACCCCGGAATCTCAGTCCGTCAGATGACGGGAATCGGCCTCTCGGCGACGAGGAGAATGTGAGGACTTGCACCCAGGAGGGAGGGTTCTGACTCGACCATTCGGGCGCTCTCGATGATGATGCCACGGCGCTCCGGGTCACCCCAGTCCTGCTCCAGTTGCGGCAGGGCACCGGCGAGTCCCTCCACTGCGAGAACCTCTCGAACAGTGAAGCCAGCTTCTGCTGACTCCGCCTCCAGTTCCTCCGGATGCTGGAAGTACGCCGCTGTGAAGTAGCGCTCGTTTCGCGTGGTGTTCTGGTGATGTCCAGTCGCAAGGTCGCGCTGAACGATTGCTCGGAATTCATCGACGAAGATCTCCCGCTCGGTGAGACCTCCGTACAGCGAGGCGAACCTGGAGATCGCAGCGGCGAACACAAGGCCTCCCGGGCGCACGACGCGTTTGGCTTCTCGCCATACCAGGGCGCGATCTGCCCGATCGGGAAGGTGATACAGCGGTCCGAAGAGAAGAACGACATCAAACGAGGCATCATCCACCGGCAGTGAACGCCCGTCGGCAACCTCAGCGGAGAATCCTTTCACCTCACCGAGGCTCGCGATCGCCTGGTCAACATGGCTTGCCATCGGATCGATCAAGTGAACAGCGTGACCGTCGTCAAGAAGCCACTCGGCATGCACTCCTCCCCCGCCGCCGACATCAAGCACCTCGAGAGCTCGCTCGGATAGATGACGCCGGACGATCTCACGGGTCCGAACCAGCTCGAGTTCATTGAGCCCCGACCGCAGCCGCGCATCCTCGTCCCACGTCTCGGTGTAGTACCGCGCGATCTCCGGATCGATCTCCGTCATGAACCAACGCTACACGCGAGAGGAAGGAGCGACCGAAGCCACTCCC
>JBDLJV010000049.1:0-13579 GCA_039714175.1 Actinomycetota bacterium | reverse complement strand
GCGGTCGGTGCGTTCCCAGGTGAATGTGCCCGGTCCTGCTTCGTCGGGTGTGCGCCCGAAGTGGCCGTGGTAGGCAGTTGGTTCGTAGATCGGACGAGCAAGTTCGAGCTGGTCGATGATGCCGCCCGGTGTCATGTCGAACACAGTCATGACGGCCTTCTCAATCGTCATCTCGTCGATACGCTCGGTGCCCTTGCAGTCAACCGACACCGCTGTCGGATCAGTGACACCGATCGCATACGACAGTCGCAGCTCACACTCGTCAGCGAGTCCGGCAGCAACAACGTTCTTGGCCACGTACCGCGCCATGTAGGACGCAGATCGGTCAACCTTCGATGGGTCCTTCCCTGAGAAGGCTCCCCCGCCGTGACGGGCCCATCCGCCGTACGTGTCAACGATGATCTTGCGGCCCGTAAGCCCTGTGTCGCCCTCCGGTCCACCGGTCTCGAACCGGCCCGTCGGGTTGAATAGCACCTCGATGTCGTCGTGCCACCAATCACCCAAGGCAGGGCGGATCACACGATCAACGACGAGTTCGCGGAGATCGGACTGGCGGTCGTTCCACATCGGATCATGCTGAGTTGACAAGAGAACCGATTCGACACGTTTGCCACCGCCGTCGTCCCACACCGTGGTGACCTGCGACTTGGCATCAGGCCGCAAGCCATCGATGTCGCCCGACTCACGCACCTCTGCCTGTCGGGCGACGAGACGATGTGACAGCACGATCGGCAACGGCATCAGCACATCCGTCTCACTGGATGCGTACCCGAACATGAGACCCTGGTCCCCTGCTCCGAGTTTTGCTCCACCGTCAACGCCTATCGCAATGTCAGCAGACTGTTCCTGGATGACCAACTGCACGTCAGCACCGTCCGGATCGAACCCGGTACCCGGACCGGTGTACCCGATCCGACGAATCGTGTCACGAGCCCTCTTCTCGATTTGCTCGTTGAGATCCAACGGAAGCTCAACAGCCCGGATCTCTCCACCGATCACGAGCAATCCACCCGTGATGAACACCTCGCAAGCAACACGAGAGTTGGGATCGAACCCAAGGACATAGTCCAACACCGAGTCGCTGATACGGTCCGCCACCTTGTCGGGGTGACCCATCGATACGGACTCAGAGGTGAAGCGATGGCTTCGCATTGACAACGGTCTCCTTGTGCTGTTGTGTCCCGCCCCTTGCTGGAAGGGCCAGCGGAGGCTGATGGTAGGCTCCCGCCGACGAACAACGCGCCGAAGGGCCTGCCACGGTATGAACCTCAGGATCAACGACCATGAGAGTCACTGAACACCTCGCCGCGGCGTCCGGACCGCTCATCAGCTTCGAGATCATCCCGCCGACACGCGGTGGAGATCTTGCCAGCCTGATGAACCTCATCGAGGATCTCGCCCGGCACCGGCCTCCGTTCATCGATATCACGAGCCACGCCGCCGAAGTTGTCTACGACGACACCCCCGATGGCATCCGTCGCCGCGTGACACGGAAACGACCCGGCACCCTGGGTATCTGCGCCCTGATCCAGAACAAGTACAACATCGATGCCGTCCCCCACGTCCTGTGTGAGGGATTCACACGGGAGGAGTCAGAGGACTTCCTCATCGAGCTGCACTACCTCGGTATCGACAACGTCCTCGCCGTTCGCGGTGACGCGACAGGACGCCAGAAGCCGTTGGACAGCAGCCGATCCCGTAACAATTACGCATCGGACCTCATCGAACAGATCACCGCGATGAACAACGGGCAGTACCTCGAAGAGGTCGTCGATGCCTACCCGACAGGGTTCTGTATCGGCGCAGCCGGCTACCCCGAGAAGCACTTCGAAGCCCCCAATCTCAAGGCAGATGTCGAGCGGGTCAAACAGAAGGTTGATGCCGGCGCCGAATACATCGTGACCCAGATGTTCTTCGACAACGCCCGCTACTTCTCGTTCGTTGACGAGTGCCGGAACCAAGGTGTTGACGTACCCATCATTCCCGGACTGCGCATCCTCAACAACGCCCGCCAGCTCAGCTCCATCCCCTCCACATTCCACTGCGAAATCCCTGAAGCCCTCGCCAGCGAGATCAGTGCCGCGCCCGATCATGCCCGCGCCATCGGCACCGCATGGGCCACCGAACAGGTCACAGAACTACTCGAAGCCGGGGTACCCGCGGTTCACTTCTTCGTCATGGCGAATGCCGCAGGGGTGAACACCGTGCTCACAGAGTTGGACATCTGACCGCGATCTGCTGAAGCGTTCTGCCCGTGAGGAGTACTGCAGGGCGTCGAGCGCGGCTCTCAGGAGTGGTTGAAGGACAGGGTGCCTGACGACAGGCTTGAGCCACCAAAGCTGAGATGGATGGAGCCCTCGACACCATCCTTCGTGTGGGCGATATCCCACTCCGATTCAGTGCCCTTCGAGTCCAAGACCTCATAGCCGAGAGCTGGCAGGTTCGACTCGTAGTAGGCGACCACGTCCGCGACGGCAGCGGGGAAGTTGATGTTCATCTCGGTGCGACCGTTCACACCGTCGATCATCGTCGTGCCCACTACCGCTGTCTCCGGAATGGGGAAATCGGATGGCACCGTGAACGGAACCTCGCCTGATCCGAACTCGAGGTCGGGAATCTCTTCTGGCAGCGTGGTCGTCGACGAGGTCGTTGTCGTCGTCGGATCGGCACCGCTGTCCGTGCATGCGGCTCCGAACACGGCGAGTGCCGCGACGATCGCGATGATGGTCTTTCGGGTGCGCATCACAGTTGCCTCCGTTGATGCTCGTGAGCGACCAGATTGTATGGATTCGTTCCCGATACTGGTCAAGAATCGGTCTGGTCAGGCAACTCTACGACCTCTCCCACAGCCCCGATTGCCTGGAGATACGCGGCCTGGAGATCCATCACTCCGAAGATCTGATTCGGCTCATAGGAGAACCCAGCTTCGAACGCCTGCTCCTGGGTGTACCGGGCCGCGGCCTCTCCACCCACGATCGGCTGACCATCCTCCTTCCAGAGATCGGGCTGCTGGAGGTAGTGCATCTCCCACTCGAGGATCCGGCGCACATCGGACTTCTTGAGGCCGAGCTTGTCCTCGGCGAGACCGTCCCAGATGAACTCGACCGAATCCTCAACTCCGTAGATGGCCTCTCGATGCTGCATGCGTCGCGACTCCTGCCAGAACATCGCGATTCCGAAGGCGAGTACCAGCGCCATCATCACGGCGAAGAAGAGGGGTCCATTCATGGCGGGAATCGTAGTCAACGGCCGCGTATGTCTCCGTCGCTGGTAGCTTCTCCGGGTTGACTCAACTAGGAGCCCGATGGCGTTCACGACGATGAAACTCTTCTTTGCCCTCGCGGCAATTGCCGCGAACGTCATCACGATCGGCCTGATCAGCCGACAGATCGCCATGAGGCAGAGCAACAAGAACCCCTTCGAGTTCCTTCGGGGGGCAACGCTTTGGCTGTCTGGTGGAATCGCCATGGCAGCGACACTCGGGAGCCTGTACCTGTCCGAGATCGTTCACCTCGTACCGTGCAAACTCTGCTGGTACCAGAGGATCGCAATGTACCCGCTTGCCATCATGCTGCTGATCGCTGCCTACCGGAAAGACCACGGAATCCGGCTCTATGCGGCGGTGCTCGCATGGATCGGTCTCGCCATCGCCAGTTGGCACCGGCTCATGCAGGCGTACCCGAGCCTCGATTCGGGCGCGTGCGCCGCTGTCGGTCCGCCGTGCTCGGCGCCCTACATCAAGGAATTCGGGTTCGTCACGATCCCCTACATGGCAATGTCAGCGTTCGCTTTGATCCTGGTGCTGCTGTGGGCGAACCGTGTCAATAACGCGCGGTCCGTGGCAACATCCGCCTGACAGATTCGACGACCCCCAACCAACAGAAGGAAAGCAATGGCTGACAACGCATCATCGGGCTCCAAAACGGGCCTCATCATTGGAGTAGTCGGTGGACTCGTCGTGCTTCTCCTCGTAGCTGCCGTCATGTTCGGCAACGAAGAAGTCGGGGCCGAGTACGGCGAGCCGACAATCGAGGGGACCTCACTGCCGCCCTTCCCGGGTACGGAGTCCGTAGATCTGTCTGCCACGGGTCTCCCGGCACCGGAAGTGTTTGGGAAGAACTTCGACGGCCAGGACGTCTCGATCACGAACGACGGCAGAGCCAAGGGCATCGTGCTCGTCGCCCACTGGTGTCCCCACTGCCAGGAAGAAGTTCCGCGCGTTCAGGAATGGCTCGACACGGGCGGTGGCGTCGATGGCGTTGACCTCTATTCGATCTCGACCGCAGCGAACTCTGGTCGTCCCAACTATCCAGCATCGGAATGGCTCGACAGCGAGGGTTGGACGGTCCCGACCATCGTCGATGACCAGGCCTTCAGCATTCATGACGCATACGGATCGGGTGGATTCCCGTACTGGGTGTTCCTCAACGCCGATGGGACGGTTGCCGTGCGCACGGCTGGACAGTTGTCCATCGCCCAGCTCGAAGAGGTCCTCAACACCCTCGAGCAGTAGTCAGAATCGTGGAAGTTGTCTTCGAAGGTGATGGATTCTCGGTCACGAGGATCGTGACGCCACCCCTCGACAACAACGTCTATCTGATCCGATGCGCGACCACTGAATCCTCACTCATCATCGATGCAGCGAGTGATGTCGACGCGATCGTCTCGATGGCCGAAGGAACAACTGTTGTCGCTGTGGCCACCACGCATGGTCACTGGGACCACCATGGCGCCATCCCGGACGTGACCGAACGCCTCGACGTGCCGTTCATGCTGCACCTTGACGACGCTGAAGTCGCTGGCAAGACACCGGACGTTCCTCTCACGGAAGGCCCCCTACAGATCGGCGACATCACAGCCACCGTGGTGCACACACCCGGGCATACGCCAGGGTCATGCTGCATCGTCCTCGACGGTGTGGTGATCACCGGTGACACGCTCTTTCCCGGAGGCCCGGGTGCCACGCGTTTCGAGCACAGCTCGTTCGATGCGATCATTGAGTCGATAGAGTCGAGGTTGTTCTCGCTCCCGGATGACACTGTCGTCCTCCCGGGACACGGCGCCGCGACGACGATCAGAACAGAACTGCCCCAACTGCCGACGTGGATCGAACGCGGCTGGTGAAACCAAGGAGAACATGATGGAACTCGGACTCTTCGTAGAACCTCAGCTCGGTGGAAGCTATCGGCGTCTCGTCGAGCTTGCCCAGTGGGCGGAGAAAAACGGCCTCGATGCGTTCGCACGGTCGGATCACTATCTCCACGGGGAGACAACGGCGCACGCTACCGATGCGCTGGCCTCCCTCGCCGGCGTCGCAGTCGAGACGGACACCATTCGACTCATGACACTGGTATCACCGATCACGTTCCGTCACCCGGGCGTCATGGCAAAGACGGCGACGACCATCGACGAGATATCCGGTGGTCGTTTCACGCTCGGTGTCGGCACGGGTTGGATGGAATCAGAGCACCAGGCGTTCGGCATGGATCTCCCACCACTCGGGGAACGCTTCGATCGATTCACCGAATCCCTGGAGTACATCCGGGCTGTCTTCGACGGCGGCGGAGTGGTCGACGGCGAGTTCTACGCGCTCGATGCTCCCGAGGTGCACCCACGAGCTTCATCAGGACTTGAGATCGTGATCGGTGGCTCCGGTATGAAGAAGACGCCATCCCTCGCCGGCAGGTTTGCCGATGAGTACAACATGTTTGTTACCGACGCTGAGACGCTGCAACAACGTGTCGATGTCATGAGCGAGGCAGCCGCGGCTGCTGGACGCGATCCGGGAGACATCCTCATATCGCTCGCTGGACCGGGTTTCGTCTACGAGAACGAGGATGAGCACCGTGCAGCGCTCACCGAACGTGGAGCGAAGAAGGACATGACTCCCGATGAGTACGCCGCGTTCCTCGATGAACGCAACGTGCCGCACGGGCCACCGGAGCAGGCAGGTGAAGCCATCGCCCGCATGGCAGAACTCGGTGTGGGTCGTTACTACGTCCAGGAGTTCAGCACCCTCGAAGACGTCGACCTCAACCGCATGGACATGGTGTTTCGCTCGCTGCGCGGAAGTTGACGCCTGACGCCTGACGCCCGGGAGCGACCGGCTCGGTTGGGCCGGTTCGGCTATTAACATCATGGCCATGGTTGAAACTCCCCTCCTCGTCATCGATGACCTCCACGCGTCCGTGGACGGCAATGAGATCCTCAAAGGCGTCACGCTCACCGTCAACGCTGGTGAGACGCATGCGATCATGGGCCCCAACGGCTCCGGCAAGTCAACGCTCGCGAATGTGCTGCTCGGCCATCCCTCCTACGAGGTGACGGCAGGAACCATCACGTACAAGGGTGAGGATGTCACCGAGGCAGCTCCCGAGGTTCGTGGTCAAGCTGGCATGTTCCTTGGATTCCAGTATCCCGAGGAGATCCCTGGTGTCTCTGTGGTCAATTTCCTGCGAACCGCTCTGTCGAACAGGACCGGTACCGAGTACACGGTTCTCGAGCTCCGCCTCAAGGTGATGGAAGCGATGCGGGAACTCGGCATGGAAGCATCGTTCGCCGATCGCTATCTCAACGAGGGATTCTCGGGTGGAGAGCGGAAGCGGAACGAGATTCTTCAGATGACCGTCCTCGAACCAGAGTTTGCTGTTCTCGATGAGACAGATTCAGGCCTCGATATCGATGCATTGAAGATCGTTGCCGAGGGCGTTGAGGGGCTGCGTGACGAGAACCGTGGCTTCCTCATCATCACGCACTACCAGCGGATGCTCGACTACATCACGCCGGATGTCGTCCACGTCTTCCTCGACGGACAGATCGTCGAGTCCGGCGATGCTGCCCTCGCAGACAGCATCGAGGAGTCCGGCTACGACGCATACCGGTCAGCAGTAGCCACGTCGTGACGGATCTGCGTGCCCTGCGCGCTGATTTCCCGATCCTCCAACGCGAGGTCAACGGCCATCCCCTGGTCTATCTCGATTCCGCCGCCACGACACAGAAGCCCCAATCCGTCCTTGACGCGATGGACGAGTACTACAGGCAGCACAATGCGAATGTGCACCGCGGTGCACACACGCTCTCAGCCGAAGCAACCGAGGCCTACGAGGGCGCTCGCGGGAAGGTCGCGCGGTTCATCGGAGCCCAGGCAGGTCAGGTCGTCTTCACGCGTGGCACCACGACGGCCATCAACCACATCGCCTATGGATGGGGCCTCAACCATCTGAATGCAGGCGACAAGATCATCGTCACGATCATGGAACACCATGCGAACATCGTTCCATGGCAACTCATCTCGCGCCACACCGGCGCTGAGCTCGTCTACCTCGAACTCAACGAGGACTACAGCGTCGACGCTGCCGCCCTTGAAACGATCCTGACGGACGATGTGAAGATCGTGTCCTTCTCCGGCATGTCCAATGTGACAGGAGCGCTGGGTCCAGTCGACGTGCTCTCCGCTGCTGCCAGGTCGGTTGGGGCGCTGTCTGTGGTCGACGCGGCACAACTGGTTCCTCACAGTCCGGTTGATGTCGAGGCCCTCGATGTTGATTTCGTTGCCTTCTCCGCTCACAAGATGCTCGGCCCAACCGGTATCGGTGCGCTGTGGGGCCGGAAGGACCGTCTCGAGGAGATGGAGCCGACCGAGGGCGGTGGGGAGATGATCAACACCGTCGACCGGCACGAATCGACATGGGCGCCCGTGCCACACAAGTTCGAGGCTGGCACCCCGCCGATCGCCGAGGCCGTCGGATTTGGTGCTGCGATCGAGTATCTCGAAGCCGTGGGAATGGACGTTGTCGAGACACACGAACGGGAGCTGACGGCCTACGCACTGGATGCGCTGGTCGATGTGCCTGACATCGTCATCCACGGACCGATGGATGTGCAATTGCGAGGCGGTACCGTGAGCTTCGAACTCGCAGACATCCATCCCCACGACCTCGCGACCATCCTCGACCAGGACGGCATCGCGATCCGCGCAGGGCATCACTGCGCCCGGCCGCTCATGAAGTACCTGGAGATCCCGGCGACTGCGAGGGCTTCGTTCTACCTCTACAACGTGCCGGAGGAGATCGACGCCCTGATCGAGTCGCTGCACAAAGCCCGTAAGATTTTTGGTCTTGCCTGAGAATCAAGAATCAAGAACCAAGAGTTGAGACGAGAGCAATGAGCGGATTGGACGAGCTGTATAGGGAAGTGATCCTCGATCACTACAGGAACCCCCGCAAGCGCGGGACGTTGCAGGGTGACCACTTCCATGCCGAGGGGAACAACCCGTCGTGTGGCGACGAGTTCTTCCTTGATCTGGCTGTCACCGACGGAGTTGTGACCGACGCAGCGATGCAGGGCCAGGGATGTTCGATAAGCCAGGCATCCGGCTCGATGATGATGGACAAGATCGTCGGCATGCGCATCGACGATGTTCGCGAACTGACACACCAGTTCAAGCTCATGATGAGTATCGAAGAGGGCGAGAATCCCGTCGATCCCGATCGCCCCGGATCAGTCCTCGGTGATCTCGAAGCACTCCAGGGCGTCCGCAAGTTCCCCGTCCGCATCAAATGCGCCGACCTTGCGTGGACAACCCTCGCCGACGCCCTCGACCAAGCCACCGCCTAGCCGCTACCACCGCTTCATTGCCGCGCGGGTGGTTCGCACTGCGCTCTCGAAATCTTTGACATCTGGGACGGACCGCGCTGCGACCGTCTCGATCGACTCACGATCGATCCGCGGTACCCAATCCATTGCCGGCAACCAGTAGCCGTGTTCGTCGGCCGTCGTCTCTGCGAGTCTCAGGAGTCCGAGGGCTTCGTCCGGGTGCCCAACGGCAAGTAACGCCTCTGAAGCGGCATACAGGAACGACCATGCTCGATAGCGGTCGCCTCGCGACACGGCACTCGCGAGACCCTCGCCCACAAGCCCGATCCCGATCCCGGGTCTACCCTGCCGAATCTCGATGAGGCCCAGCAAGCTTCCTGTTCTCTCGATATACGTCGGAATCCCTGTCTCCAAGCTGCGTTCGTGCACGTACTCACCCAACCGTCGCGCCCTTTCGTGATCCCCCAGATTCAGGTGGGCGTACGCGACATGTCGAAGCCCTTCGAGCGTTGCGCGGTCTGTCGGACTGGCCTCCGCTCCTCGCTCGAAGCACTTGAGCGCAGCTCCGTGGTCACCGAGGGAGGCAGCGATCATCCCCCGCGTTCGTGGTACGTATGCGGTCATCTGCTGGTCCAGCGGAGCGGTCTCGAGTTCGTCGAGCATCTCCGCCGCCACTGTGAGGTTCCCGAGAAGTGCTTCAACGAGAGCCAACGACTGCCTACTCGTTCGGCTGGGCTCGACCGTAACGCAGGCATCAATGCACGCCGTCAATCGATCCCGTGCGAGCGTGAGGTCTCCGCTCTCAAACGCGGCATTCGCCAACGTGAAGAGAGCATCCGATTCGTCCTCCTCAGACGCCATGCGCCTGCTGATCTCGAGCGCAACGAGTGCCAGTTCCTCGGACCCGGCAAGATCACCGAGGTCCGCCCTAATCCATGCCAAGTTCATGTGCGCGTCCGCAAGCAGCCCGTCAGGAGCATCTCCCTCGATATCGAGTGCCGCTGCCAGAAGCCGTGCGCTCTCACGGATCGCGAGTCGCGCAATGAGGTGTTGGCTGGTACCAGCCGCAATCTCGATCGCTGCCCGCCGGTCACCGTTCTCGCTGGCGTGACGGAATGCGGCGCGGTAGTTGTCGAGATCCTGGGCGACTCGCTCCACGATCTCCATACGGTCACCCCTGTCCTCCGCACCCGATGGATCGTCAGCAACCCGCCCCTCGGCCACACGCTGCCTGTAGGCCAGGGCCTCGTAGTAGCGAAGGTGACGGTCACGCGCGACGTGGTCTTCAGCGTGCTCGATGAGGAGACCTTCCGAGAACTCACGAACAGGTTCCAGCATCCGGTACCGATCACCGGAGCGTCGAAGAAGCGACGCGTCAACGAGCTCTCCAACGTCATCAGCCAATGTTGGCGTTGGGTCGAGATCACGCACAGCTGCGGCGGCATCGAGGGTGAATTCGCCCTCGAACACTGCCAACGCCCGGAACGTGCCCTGTTGCTCAGCATCGAGCAAGTCGTAACTCCATTGGAAGGTCGCAGCGAGACTTCGATGACGGTCAGGGACACCTCGCCCACGCGACTGCAGGTAATCGAGATGACTGTTCAGTCGTTTGGTGATCTCCGCTGGCTCCACGTCCCGAGTCCGTGCAGCAGCCATCTCGATTGCGAGGGGGAGGCCCGCCAGCCGTCTCATCAGGGCAACGACAGCATCGAGATTCAGCTCCGTCAGCTCGAACTGCGACGCGTCTGACGCACGATCGATGAATAGGCGCAGTGATGGAGCGGAATGGGCGCTCGCCAGATCCACATCACCAACGGGTATGTCGAGCGGCTCTACTTGGAAGATGCACTCACCAGACACTCCGAGCGGCTCCCGGCTCGTGGCAAGAACGCGGAGAAGAGGACACTCCCCAAGCAAGCGTTCAATGAGAACAGCACATGCCTGCACAACATGCTCGCAGTTGTCCACTATCAGCAGCAGATCGAGTTGCGAGAGGTGCGTGACAAGCTCATCAACTGGCTCGTCAGTTGATTCCGGCGTGTTCGTAGCGCGTGAGATCGCACGAACAACACCTTCATCGCTGACCACCGGAGCCAGGTCAACGAACCAGATTCCGCTTCGGTACTCCGGCAGGAGCTCAGCGGCGGCTTCGGTTGCCATCCGGGTCTTACCGATACCACCAGGACCCAGCAATGTCACAAGACGGCGGGAACGGACGCGATCCCTCACTGCCTCGGTCTCTCCGCCACGTTCAATGTAGGTCGTGAGCGATCGCGGGATGTTGTGACGCGCCTGCCCTGGACCGGCCCACAGAGGATCCTCGGTCGCCAATCGGCTCTCCACCTCGAGCCTTCGAAGGGCCTCTGTTGGCCGAATGCCTAGCTCGGTTCGGAATCGATCTTCGACGCCCGAGTACGCAGCGAGGGCGTCGGTCGGTCGGCCCACCCGGTTCAGGGTGCTGAGTAGCAATTCGGCGAGACCTTCGTGGATCGGAAACTCGATCACGAGTGATTCAAGCGCTCCGATTGCCTCCTCGTGGCGTTCGAGATGGAGGAGCAGATTGATCCGGAGTTCGATTGCCTGTAGTCGTGCTGCCTCGAATCGTCGGATCTCTAGCTGGGCGAAGTCCTCGTACGTGACGTCGGCGTATGGATTGCCGCGCCAGAGATCGAGCGCCGCATCAATGATCTGCACGGCTTCTGTCGCATCACTGCCCGCCTTCTCCGACGCCCGTCGTACGAGCTGTTCGAATCGACATGCATCGATCTGGTGTTGCCCACCTACGAGCCGGTATCCGTCGCGCTCACGGGTGATCAGATCTGCTCCCGCCGCGGGTTCGTGGCCCGCGCGCAGGGCACGCCGGAGACGAGACACGTGGAATCGCACGGCGTCGCTCACACCGTGCGGTGGTCGCTCTCCCCACAAGACATCGATGATCCGATCCACCGACACCACAGTGTCTGCGTGAATGAGGAAGAGCGCAAGGAGTTTGCGCTGCTTCGGGGCGAGCGCGACCGGCTCCCCATCGACGATCGCCTCGATCGGTCCGAGGACCCGGTACTGCAATCCTTCCAACATCCCGGCCATCGTTCGCTCACGATTCGCTCACACCCTAGGGATACGGTTCTCCTGTGTGGTTCGCAAGAGCAGCAGGAACCACCGAGAAGGGAGCCAACATGCGGAAATCGTTGATTCTGCTTGCAGTCATCGCGTTGATGGCTGTTGCCGTGACAGCACCTGCGACAGCGGCGAAACCTGATCGGTTCGTCGCTCAATTCGAGTACGAGGAGTACCTCACGACGTGCGAGGGATTCGATCTGGTCTACGACGTAGCGCTGAGAGCAACGTTTGTGACGTTCTACGACAGGAGCGGTGAGATCGACCACTTCACAGATCACTACAAGCTGGTCGGTTTGCTCCACCGTGATGACGGCATCGGACCGATCGTCGTCGATCATTCGACGAACACGAGCACGTACGAACCAGAAACGTGGGAGATCGCCACGCTGCACGGCGCAGCGTGGAACACGGTACTGCCAGGCATCGGTCCCGTCGTCAAGGTGACCGGGAACATCGGTTGGGATGAGGGTGCGGGCTGGCCACCGGTCCTGACCGCCACGGGTTGGGATGTGAATGGGTTCGATCTCCCGGCCTCCGCCCACGATGCGCTATGCGGGTACTTCGGGTAGAGCCTCGACAACTCAGCCGGTTCCATCTGAACACAGCGGGTTCCTCCGCCATCGAGCGCGGGAACCCGCTTGCTCAGGCGGGTCCGGGGTTCGGAAGGGCACGGGCTCCCGGTTCCTTCCGAACCCGGCCGTCATCCTTCACAGTTCGGACAGGAAACCCACCAGTGGAATCGCCAAAGATCACCAATCAGGACTCCCGCCCCCAAAGACACGAGCTACAATCCGGACATCGCGTTGTCGACCAGTGTCTCTATGTAGGCATCATCGACGGGTTGGCCGAGGATCATCACGCGGAACCAGATCGGACCCACGATCATTTCGATAATCTGTCGCGGTTCGATTGATGTTCCAGGATCGGATACGGCCCGAGCGTCGGCGATGATCTCGCCAGCTTCGAGAAGCCGAATTTCCCAGAATCGATCAGCCACAGCTCGAAGCTCTCCGTCGCCAGGGCTACCAAGCACCGCTGCTGCGAGCGCTCCAGCCACTGGATTTTCGAGGTTCTCTGCCACCGATCTCCCCATGGCAGTGAGATCGGCTCGCACATCATCGGTTCGCTCCAGAGGGATCGCTCTCTCCGCATGTTCGAGGACCGCGTCGACAAGAACCTCGCTGATGGAACCCCAGCGGCGGTAGATCGTCGTTTTGTGCACATGGGACCGTTCGGCGACAGACTCGACAGACAGACCGTCGTAGCCGCTTTCCCGGATCACATCAAAAACAGCAGCCAGCACTGCATCTCGGGTTCTCGCCGTTCGCCCACCGGGTCGTCGCATCTTCGTTGACATGGGAACATGTTAACACAACTTTCTGTTGTATTAGGTTCGGGAGTCGGATACAGTGACCCGACCACCACAGTCCAAGGGAGCACGGATGAGCGCTATACACACAGAGATCGACATCGAGGGATCCATCGAAGATGTCTGGCAGGTTCTGACGGAGTTCGATCGGTATCCCGAGTGGAATCCCTTCATTCGATCCATCGATGGAACGCCCGAAGCAGGCGAGCGCATCACCGCGATGCTCGGCGCCACGGGTAAGAAGCCGTTCAGGATCTCCCCCACCGTTCAGGCGGCCAAGGAGCCGACGCGTTTCGCGTGGCTCGGATCGCTCGGAATGAAGGGCATCTTCGACGGCCACCACCAGTTCGAGATCGTCCCGACAGATTCCGGCGCACACTTCCGCCACTACGAGGAGTTCTCTGGGATCCTCTCACCTCTGATCCTGAGCCTCGTTCGCAAGAGCACAACGCGCGGCTTCAACGAAATGAACGAGGCACTCAAAACCAGGGTCGA
>JBDLJV010000048.1:0-13615 GCA_039714175.1 Actinomycetota bacterium | reverse complement strand
GACGGAGCACCGATCGTCGGCATCGTCACGCGGCTCGTTGGTCAGAAGGGGATCGAGATGGCGCTCGAGGCAGTCTCCTTTGCTGAGACGATGCCCTTCCGGCTCGTAATCCTGGGTTCGGGAGAGCGTTGGATAGCCGACTACGCCCGACATGTGGCAGGGGGCCATCCCGACTCGCTCTGGTTCCACGACGGTTACGACGTTGCACTCGGTCACAAGATCTTCGCCGGTGCAGATCTGCTGCTGATGCCGTCCCGGTTCGAGCCGTGTGGGCTCGCCCAGATGCAGGCCATGGAGTACGGCACGATCCCGGTGGTGACGGCGGTTGGCGGTCTGCGGGACACGGTGTTCGACGCTGACCGGTACCTGCGAACCGGCACAGGTTTCGTAGCTGCATCGGTGGATACGGCTGGTGTAGTGGACGCTCTGCATCGTGCGGTACGTGCGTGGAAGCACACCCAGCGCCGCACCGCGATCCAGAAACGTGGCATGGCTGTCGACTGGTCCTGGTCAGAGCCCGCCCGCCACCACATCGAGCTCTACAAATCCATTCTTGCGTAACTGGTAGCCGGACGTCCGATCATCAGTTACGCAAGAACGTGAGGAGTGCGTAGCACGGTAAGTTGGAGCCATGCAGGCAGCTCCTTCCCCCCTGAGCGAATCCGATCGCTGGTCCTTCAATGAGGGAACGCACGCAACTCTTGCCGATGCCCTCGGCGCACATGTGACGAAGACGGGAACCGTCTTCCGCGTTTGGGCGCCCTCGGCCCAACGTGTTGAGGTCATCGGTGAGTTCACCGGATGGACCGACGGGGTCGACCTGCACCCGGATGCCTCGGGTGTGTGGCACGGCGAAATCGCCGCCGTGAAACATGGCGACGTTTACAAATACCGCGTCACGGGCCCCGATGGGAACACCTTCGACAAGGCTGACCCGGTGGCATTCAAGGCTGAGGAACCCCCTCGCACCGGATCCGTCGTCTGGGATCTCGCCTACCAATGGGGTGATGGCGAATGGATGGAATCGAGAGCTCCGAAGAATGCTCTCGACGCGCCGATCTCGATCTACGAACTCCACCTGGGATCGTGGCGATACGAACCGGGTGGGTATCGGGCAATCGCACACCAGCTCGCCGACTATGTGACGGAGCTCGGATTCACCCATGTCGAATTGCTGCCGGTCATGGAACATCCCTTCTATGGCTCCTGGGGCTATCAGGGGACCGGCTACTTCGCGGCCACCTCTCGATTCGGCGATCCGCAAGATCTGATGTTCCTCGTCGATCATCTGCATCAGGCCGGTATCGGCGTCATCCTGGATTGGGTCCCTTCCCACTTCCCCTCCGATGCTCACGGTCTTGCCCTGTTCGACGGAACACATCTGTACGAGCACGCCGATCCCAAGGAGGGGTACCACCCGGATTGGGACAGCCTCATCTTCAACTACGGACGCCACGAGGTCAGGAGTTTCCTCCTCTCGAGTGCGATGCACTGGCTGGATGCCTTCCACGCGGACGGGATACGTGTCGACGCTGTTGCATCGATGCTGTACCGGGACTACTCCCGCAAGGCCGGAGAGTGGGTGCCGAACATCCATGGAGGGCGTGAGAACCTCGAGGCGATCTCGTTCCTGCAACTCCTCAACCGTTCCGCATACGGACGGCACCCCGACGTCCAGATGTATGCCGAGGAGTCCACAGCGTTCCCGAACGTCACTGCGCCGATCGAGAGCGGAGGGCTGGGTTTCGGAGAGAAGTGGGACATGGGCTGGATGAATGACACGCTCAAGTACATCGAGCGTGATCCTGTGCACCGGACGCACCACCACTCCGAGCTCAGTTTCCGGATGGTGTATGCCTTCTCGGAGAACTACACCCTGCCGCTGAGCCATGATGAAGTTGTGCATGGCAAGGGTTCGTTGCTTGCCAAGCAACCGGGGGATCGGTGGCAGCAGATGGCTGGCTTGAAGCTGCTCTACGCGTACCAGTGGGCACAGCCGGGCAAGAAACTCCTCTTCATGGGGAGCGAATTCGCTGTTTCCGACGAGTGGAATCACGAGGTGGAACTCGACTGGGGACTGCTCGCCTATGACGAACATCGCGGCGTCAGGGATTGGGTAGCGGACCTGAACGCTCTCTACAGGAGCGCTCCAGCCCTGTCGGAGATGGACAACGACCCGTCAGGGTTCCGCTGGGTTGTGGGCGATGATGCTGCGAATTCGGTGTACGCCTTCCTCCGCTATTCAGCTTCGGGATCACCGGCGTTGTTCGTTGCGAACTTCACGCCGGTTGTCCGACCGGACTATCGAATCGGTGTCCCGATCGAGGGTTTGTGGACGGAATCGCTCAACAGCGACGACCTGAGGTACGGAGGCAGCGGCGTAGTGAACGGCTCTGTGAATACTGAGGCTGTGTCGACGCACGGGTACGATTACTCGCTCGAGCTGTCGATCCCGCCGATGGCAGCTCTATTCCTCATCCCAGCCCAGTAGCCGGAGCCAACCGATGACCGAAGAGATATCTCAGCCCGAAGTCTCGAAGACACCGCGTTTCGGCAAGCAACAGATCATCGCGTCGGTACTGACAATCGCGATCCTTGTCCTCGTCTTTGTCGTTGTGCTCCCTCAGTTCGGCGACTACGACCAGGCGTGGGAGGCGATCCAGGGCATGACGAGAACGCACATGGTGTATCTCGTCATCGCAACGATCGCTGTCATCATCATCTATACATTCCCATTCCAGGCAGCGCTACCCGGTTTGAAGTTCAAGCCTGCATTCCTTACGCGTCAGACGTCGTTCATGATCTCGAACGTCATTCCGGCGGGCGGCGCTTTCGGACTGGCCATTCAGTACGCGATGCTGTCGGGATACGGCTACGGCACCGCTCCGGTGACAGCAACGATCGGAATCACAAGCGTCTGGAACACGCTCGTCACCCTCTCGTTCCCCGTGATCGCTCTCGTCCTTCTCACGATCGCTGGAACGAGCACGGGAGAAGTGGCTGTTGTGACGCTGATCGCCGGGGTGATCGTCGCCGCGATAATCATCGTATTTGCCCTGATCCTCAAGAGCGAGGACACCGCCCGCAAGGTTGGCGGTTGGGCGAACAGCATTGTTGGCAGAGCCGCCGGACTGATGCACAAGGAAGTCGGGATCGATGCGGTGGATGCGGTCGTCGAATTCCGTTCCTCGATTGTCGACGTCGTGGCCGAACGGTGGCTAATCATCACCGTATCCAACGTCGGTCAGCAACTCGCCCAGTTCTCGATCCTCTATCTGGCTGTTGTTGCACTCCAGGGCGGATTCGATGGCCCCGTATCCCTCCTCGAGGCGTTCGCCGCGTATGCATTCGGAAGACTGGCGACGTTCATCCCGATCCCGCCCGGCGGACTCGGAACGAGTGATGCCATCATCACGGCGATCCTGTCGGCCTTCGGCCTCCCGAACAACGATGCGTTGGCAGCAACGATGATCTGGCGGGCGGCGACGTACTTCCCGCAGGTCTTCATCGGTGCTGGAGCGTTGCTCGTGTGGCGCAGAGGCAGATCCAAGCAGCAGCCAGCGATCGCCTGAGCGATAGGCGTGCGAGCATGGGCTGATCTCTCCGAAGCGGGGCAGTTCCGAAGACTGCGACCCCTGGCGATCGCTGCTCTTGAGCGGTACGGAGTCGAGCCCCTGCGACTACGCCTCGTTGGAGGATTCACGAACGTCATCTTCCGCGTCGACGCGAAGGACGGACCGTACGCCCTTCGCGTCGATTTGCATCGTGACCACTCGGACAACGACGTCGACATCGAGCTCTCCTGGCTGGCCGCCCTCGGCACCGACACGGATCTCGACATCGCCCGATTCGTTCCCGCGGAGGATGGCTCTCGGTACGTGCACGCGTCGACTCCGGGCGTGCCGGGTGAGCGTCGGTGCGTGCTCTTCCGGTGGATTCCCGGCAGATGTCTCGGTGATGATCCGACCGAGGATGGGTACAACAAGCTCGGCCGGCTGTCAGCAATGCTCCATGTTCACGGAACTGACTTCGTTCCTCCCCACACACCTCTCACGTGGGACAAGGTCTTCTACTGGCCGGAGGACGTCGATCCGGTGGTTGTGTTCGACGCTGATCGTGCCCACTACCTCAATGACGGAAGGCGGGAGACCCTCGATCGGTCGATAGCTGTTGTCGAAGAGGCCTTTGCGAGGTTGGACCCGTCAGGAGCCCAGGTGATTCACGGAGATCTTCATCCCGACAACGTTCACGTGTACCGGAATCGGCTCATCGGATTCGACTTCGAGGATGTGACCTGGGGACACCGTGTTCAGGACGTCGCAGTCACGCTGTTCTACGAGCGGAATCATGCCCGATACGGAGACCTGCGCGCTGCGTTCGAGGAGGGATACCGATCGGTGGCCCCGTGGCCGGTGACATACGAAGGCGAGTTGGAGCACTTCATGGCAGCACGCACGATCATGTTCGTGAACTACGTCGCGAACCTTCAGGATGATCCCTCGGACTACTACAAGGTCGCCTTTTCCCGCCTCAGCGAGTTCCTGACAGCGTGGGGTTAGGAGCTGCCCGCTTTGGACGGCGGCAGGCCCCTCGACGCCGCAGGTGATGCTGTGACCCAGTGGGTGGAACAGCGGTGATCCGAGGGCTGACGTGCCGTTTCGGTCGAGTTCCGTTCGTGCTACTTACTGCGTACCACGGACCTCGCGTAGCGAAGCTACGCGAGGTATTCATTGATAGCGGCTGCCGAACTGCGACCTGCTGCAAGTGCGAGGATCACTGTTGCACCGCCGGTTGTGATGTCGCCGCCGGCAAAGACACCGGGAATCGATGTCTGCCCCGTCTCTTCGTCAGCTTCGATCGTGCCCCAACGGGTCGTGTCGAGGTCAGGCGTGGTCCGTTGGAGAACGGGATTTGGAGCGTTTCCGATCGCAACGACCGCCACATCTGCCTCAACGACCTCGAACGCGCCATCGATGGGTTCAGGCCGTGCCCGACCGTTCTCGTCTGGTTCGCCGAGTTCCATCCTTTGCGTTGTGACACTGCGCAGCCAGCCGTCCTCGCCGTTGAACGAGGTGGGAGCGACGAGATACTGGATATCCACGCCCTCTTCGATGGCGTGTTCTATCTCCTCATCCCTTGCCGGCATTTCCTCGGCCGAGCGGCGGTAGAGCAGCTTCACCGATTTGGCGCCGAGGCGCAGGGCGGTGCGAGCACCGTCCATGGCAGTGTTGCCTCCGCCGAGGACGACAACGGATCGCCCGGTCAGGTCGTACACAGGGGTCTCGCTGTCAGCCTCGTGGGCCTTCATCAGGTTCACACGCGTGAGGAACTCGTTTGCCGAGTACACACCGATGAGGTGTTCGCCATCGATCCCGGGGAACCGGGGAAGCCCGGCACCGGTACCGATGAACACAGCATCGAAGCCCTCTTCGGTCATCAGGTCTTCGAGCGTTGTCCCTGAGCCGATGAGCACGTCTGTCTCGAACTCGACGCCGCGCTCGGAGAGGCTGGCGATCTCAGCTTTGACGATGTCCTTGGGAAGGCGGAACTCCGGGATGCCATAGACCAGTACGCCGCCGAGCTCGTGGAGTGCTTCAAATACGGTGACTTCGTGTCCCTGTTGGATGACGTCGCCGGCGCAGGCCAGTCCCGCAGGCCCGGATCCGATGATCGCCACCTTCTTCCCGGTCGGTGCAGCCGTGGGCGGTGCCTCGAACAGTTCGTCATCGCGTACCTTGTCACCGACGTAGCGCTCGAGGTGACCGATCGCGATCGGGCGCCCCTTGCGCCCGAGCACACAGGCACCTTCACACTGGGCTTCCTGGGGGCACACACGTCCACAGATCGATGGGAAGAGGTTGTCTGCGAGGATGATCGATGCAGCGGTCTTGATGTCACCGGCGGCGACATTGATGATGAACTGATCGACCTGGATCCCGACGGGACAGCCAGCAACGCAGGTGGGGTTCTTGCATTCGAGGCAACGTGATGCCTCGAGCATCGCCATCTCGTTGTCGAAGCCGATGTTCACCTCGTCGAAATCTGCGGCGCGCAGAAGGTTGTCGCGCATCGGCATCTGCGTGCGCTCCATATGCATGCGCTCGCGTTTGGTGAGTTCAGGCATCGACGGCCTCCTTGGCCTCATCGAACCTGCAGGACTCGAACGTGAGGTATGCGGTGTTGCGTTTACTCAAGGTTGCGAAGTCGACCAGATGGGCATCGAACTCCGGGCCGTCCACACAGGCGAATTTCGACTCGGAATCGACGGAGACCCTGCATCCACCGCACATGCCGGTGCCATCCACCATGAGCGGATTGAGGCTCGCAACGGTCGGAATGGCCTTGTCCCGTGTTGTCTCTGCGACATTGCTCATCATGGGTATGGGGCCCGCCGTGAAGACATGGTCGATATGGCGATCCTCGATCAGTGTGGCCAAAGCATCGGTGACGAAGCCGTGAAGCCCGGCGGAGCCGTCATCGGTGGTGATGACAACTTCGGCAACGGCGTCGCGCATCTCGTCGAGCAGGATGAGGTGGTCCTCATCGCGCGCCCCGACGATGGCGATGACATGGTTGCCGGCCTCAGTGAGTGCGTTTGCTACAGGCAGCACGATGGCGGTTCCGACACCACCTGCCACTACGACGCATGTGCCGAATTCCTCGGTCTCGGTTGGCGTTCCGAGCGGACCGAGGATGTCCTGGAAGTGATCCCCGGCGGTCTTGCTGTTGATCTGCACGGTTGTTGCACCAACGGCCTGTACAACCAGTGTGATCGTGCCGTTGACCCGATCGGCTTCGGCGATGGTCAGCGGTATGCGCTCACCGTGGTCGGTTGCTCGAACAATGACGAATTGCCCGGGGAGGGCGTGGGCTGCGATGCGGGGAGCCTCGATGACGAGTCGAACAATGTCGGGTCCGATTGTCTGGGCGTCACGAATAGGAAATCTGCGGTTCATACCTAAAGCTTACGCCGTTACTCAGGAATTAGTACAGAAAGAACAGAGAACAGAGAACAGAGAGCTGCGCACTCTCTGTTCTGATAGGGAGCGGAGCGACCGATCTCTGTTCTCTGATCTTGGATTTGAGCTTCAGCTCCAATCCAAGATGACCTTGCCTGCGTTGCCTGAGTGCATGACCTCGAGGGCGTCCTCGAAATCCTCGGCAGGGAATTCGTGCGTGATGACGCCGGCGATGTCGAGTCCCGTCTCGAGCATGGCGAGCATCTTGTACCAGGTCTCGAACATCTTTCGACCGTAGATCCCCTGGAGCGTCAGACCCTTGAACACGATGTCGTTCCAGTCGATGGGGGCCTGCTTCGGTGGAATACCCAGGAGAGCGATCTTCCCGCCGTTGTCCATGGTTGTGATCATGTCATGAAGCGCCGCAGGGTTCCCGGACATCTCCAGGCCGACGTCAAATCCTTCCTTCATACCCAGATCAGCGATGACAGACGTAACGCTGTCTCTCGTGACATTGAGTTCACGGTCGGCTCCCATTGTCTCTGCGAGTTCGAGGCGATAGTCGTTGACGTCGGTCACGACGATGTATCGCGCACCGACGTGGCGCGCGATCGCCGTTGCCATCATGCCGATGGGGCCTGCACCGGTGATGAGAACGTCCTCGCCGACGAGGTCGAATTGCAGGGCAGTGTGGACCGCATTCCCGAGGGGGTCGAGGATGCTCGCGATGTTGTCAGGGATGTCGTCAGGGACTGGTTGAACGTTCGTCCCCGGGATGGCAACGTACTCAGCGAATGCTCCGGGGCGATTGACACCGACGCCGATCGTGTTGATGCATAGATGACGTCTTCCTGCCTGGCAGTTCCTGCAGCGTCCACAGACGACGTGCCCCTCGCCGGAAACGCGTTGGCCTATCTCCAGACCTTCAACCTCTGACCCGATCTCAGCCACGGTTCCCACGTACTCATGCCCGACGGCCATTGGCGTCGGGATCGTCGCCTGGGCCCACTCGTCCCAGTCGTAGATGTGCAGGTCGGTGCCACATACCGATGTCTTCCGAATCTTGATGAGGACTTCGTTCGGACCGATCTCGGGGACAGGAATGTCCTGCATCCAGAGTCCGGGCTCGGGCTTGACCTTGACAAGTGCTCGCATCAGGACACCACTCCCAGTTCTCGGCCGATCTTCACGAATGCCGCGATCGCCCGGTCGATGTGTTCTTCGCTGTGTGCTGCAGACATCTGGGTGCGGATGCGGGCTTCACCCCTGGGTACAACAGGGAACGAGAATCCGATCACGTAGACACCTTCGTCGAGGAGCCGATTCGCCATTTCAGTGGCGAGCTTCGCATCTCCGAGCATGACGGGGATGATCGGATGCCCTTCTCCGGCGAGGGTGAATCCGGCGGCCTCCATGCCGCTGCGGAAGCGGTCTGCATTGGCCGTGAGCTTCGTCCGAAGCTCGCCCGACTCCTGGAGGAGTTCGATCGCCTCGATTGTCGTGGCTGCGATCATCGGTGCCACCGAGTTCGAGAACAGGTATGGACGAGATCGTTGACGTAGAAGATCGATGATCTCCTTGTGGCCGGACGTGTACCCGCCGGACGCTCCACCGAGCGCCTTGCCGAACGTACCGGTCACTATCCCGACGCGGTCCTGGACCCCCCAGTAGTCCGGCGTCCCGCCGCCATTCTCCCCGATGAATCCGACGGCATGTGAGTCATCGACCATGACCATGGCTCCGTACTCCTCGGCAAGGTCACAGATCGCAGGCAGGTCGGCGATGATCCCGTCCATGGAGAAGACACCATCAGTAGCGATCAGCTTGAACCGGGCATCCTTGGCCTCTTCGAGCTTGGTCCGGAGATCCACCATGTCGTTGTTCGCGTACCGGAATCGTTTCGCCTTGCACAGCCGGACGCCGTCGATGATCGATGCGTGATTGAGTGAGTCCGAGATGACAGCGTCCTCGGGTCCGAGGATGGTTTCGAAGAGTCCGCCGTTGGCATCCCAGCACGACGAATAGAGGATCGTGTCTTCGGTGCCGAGGAAGCGACTGATGTCGTGTTCGAGCTTCTTGTGCACGCTCTGGGTGCCGCAGATGAATCGAACCGAAGCCATGCCGTAGCCGTGTTCGTCGACAGCGTGTGCGGCGGTGGCCTCCAACCGAGGGCTGTTGGCAAGACCGAGGTAGTTGTTGGCACAGAAGTTGATCACCTCCACTCCGTCTTCGAGCCGTATCACGGCATCCTGAGGTGAGGCGAGGACCCGCTCGGCCTTGAAGAGGCCTGCTTCGCGGATGTCCTCGACCTCGGTGGCGAGGTGTTCGAGGAATGAGATGCTCATGCACCGAAGGGTAGACGGATGCCGAGGCCCTGGGTCAGCCGGTAGGGGCGCCGACGTTACTGCTCGTCGTACCCCTGCACGACTTCTTCGAGAACCTCGAACTCGACCCCGGCGGCTGCAAGGATGTCGGGCGTGTCACCGCCAGCGTGGTACCGGCGGCCGGCAACAACGCGCGAGATACCGCTGCTTGCGATGAGCATGGCGCAGACACGGCAAGGTTCCATCGAGCAGTACATCGTCGTGCCCTCGAGCGGCAGGCCGTAGCGGGCAGCCTGGACGATCGCGTTCTGCTCTGCGTGAACGGTGCGGACACAGTGTTGGCGTGCGGTCCCATCGTCGTCCATCACCGTCTTCAGGTCATGCCCGGCCTCGTCGCAGTGAGGCATACCGGACGGCGATCCGACATAGCCAGTGCAGATGATCCGCTTGTCACGAACCACAACAGCTCCGCTCTTCCCCCGATCACACGTGGCCCGGGTGGCCACCTGGTTGACGAGGCTGACAAAGTAGTTGTCCCAGCTCGGCCTCACTGGCGCTCCGTATCGTCGCTACTCGTCACTGCATCGTGGTGGGAGAACTCGTACACGACTTCGTGATGGACGACGAAGTTCGAGATGAGGGCCGTGATGAGGGCAGCAACAGGGAGTGCCACGAACGCACCCAGCGGTCCGGCGATGGCACCACCGGCAAGAGCGGCGCCGAATGCCACGGCACCATTGAGGGTCATCGTCTTCGAGGAGATCTTCGGGCTGAGCCAGTAATTCTCGACCTGCTGGTAGACCAGTGCGTAACCGAGGACGACCAAAGCAGGGATCAGTCCGCTGATGCCCAACGTGACGGCGATCGGGATAGCCGAACCGAGGTACGTGCCGATGGCGGGGATGAACGCGGCGATGAACCCGGCGATGAGGGAGAGCGGGATGGAGAGGGCAACAGGCACACCCACGAGAACCATCGTGATGAAGAAGCCGAATCCGTTGATGACCATCAGCAGCATCCGGGAGTAGAAGTATCCGCCGGTCTGGAGGACTGCCTGGTCCCATGTCCAACCTATGCGCTGCTGGTTCTCGGGCCGGACCAGCGCGAGCACGGTTCTCTGCAGCCGCTGGGCATCGGCGGTGAAGTAGAAGGTGAACATGGCGATGGTCGCGATGTCGAAGACGAACCCGAGCCCCGAACTGGCCACGCCGAGGATGCTTGATAGGCCACCGTTCTGTACCCACTCGACGATCTTGTCGTCGAGATCATCAGTCCACTCACCACCGGAAACCGTGTCGGACACCGTGATGCCGAACGTGTTCTCGAGCCACTGGGCAACGTTCGTGGCCCATTCGGTCGCGTGTTGTCCGATGGCCTGCGCGAGGTCGACGAGTGCGGGAATCAGGACGAGCAGCATCAGAAGGAGAGCAACGATCCCGGCGAAGTAGATCACCCCAACGGCGGCGCCGCGTCGCCAGCCGTACTTCGAAGTGAGTCGGAGAACCGCAGGCTGGAGAGCGAGGCTGAAGAAGAAGGACAGCGCAAGCATCACGAGCAGATGGCTCGCCTCGCCAATGATCCAGAGGGCCAGCAGCGTGATGAGGATCGCAGCGATGATGCGCCAGACAGATTTCAGATCGATCTCTATCTTGAGTGATCGGTTGGCTGGTTCTTCAATTGGGCGTTCGGGTGTGTCGTGCTGCTCCACCACAATTCCTGATTCGATGGCGATTGTCGCCATCGTAGTCGACCACCTGCGAGCTATCGGATAGACGCTCCGTACGCTGAACGCGGCAGCCGCACCGTCGCATCAAGGGAAGGCACGAGTCGACGGTGCGGCTGGTTCTTTGAAACTGTGGTTCAACCTGCGTCTGCGACAACTCCTTCAGCGAGCTCGGTGTGTGGGTCGATGTCGCTCGTTGCCCTGCTCGGCCGGTTCAGGACAGCCTGGGCAGCAGCGAGCCTTGCCACCGGCACGCGCAGTGGGGAACAGCTCACGTAGTCGAGGCCTATCTCGTCACACAGGGCGATCGACGCCGGATCGCCGCCATGTTCACCGCAGATGCCGACGTGGATACCCGGCCGGGTCGTGCGGCCTGCGTCGACTGCGGATCGGATCAGTGCTCCCACACCGTCGCGGTCGAGCGTATTGAATGGATTCGTGGAGAGCACGCCGAGACGGAGGTAGTCGATGAGGAACGCCTTCTCAGCATCGTCCCGGCTGATTCCGAATGTCATCTGGGTCAAGTCGTTGGTGCCGAAGGAGAAGAATTCGGCAGACTCGGCCAGTGTTCCAGCTGTCACCGCTGCTCGAGGTGTCTCGATCATCGAGCCGAACTGGTAGTCAATCGAGCTGATTCTGTCCTCGAGGACCTCTCCAGCTATCCGTTGGACGATCTCCTTCATGGGTCGGAGCTCGGATGCCTCACTGGCGAGCGGGATCATGATGCCGATCCGCGGCGTCATGCCTTCGTCGACAACGAGGGCAGCTGCCTCGAAGATTGCTCGTATCTGCATCTCAGGAATCTCGGGGGTGATGATCGATAGTCGGACACCACGTAGGCCGAGCATCGGATTCGATTCGTGAAGCGACTCCACCCTGGTCAGGACATGCTCGGTCTCTTCGAGTTCTCGTACGAGCGAGTTGACCTCGTGAAGATCACCGGCGTTCATGAGGCGGATCTTCAGATCGGTTGACTTGCGAACGAGTTCGTCCTGGCTCGGGAGGAACTCATGGAGTGGCGGATCAAGGAGACGAATGATGACCCGCCTGTCGTCCATTGCCCGGAAGAGTCCCGCAAAGTCGGATCGTTGCAGCGGCAGCAACTCAGCGAGAGCCTCGTCCCGTTCGGATTCGGTGGCTGCCATGATCATGCGCTGCACGATGGGCAACCGTGTCGAGTCGAAGAACATGTGCTCCGTGCGGCAGAGCCCGATGCCGTTGGCACCGAACTTGACCGCTCTCTCTGCATCGGCCGGGTAATCCGCATTGGTCCAGACATCGAGTTCGCGCACCTCGTCTGCCCAGGAGAGGAGGCCCATAAGCCACGGGTCGTTGATCTCGGGGAGCAGGGTCTCGATCTGGTCGAGGAAGACTTCACCAGAGGTGCCATCGATGGAGATCCATTCACCCTCTCGTATGACATGTGGGCCCACGGTCATGGTGCGTGCTTCGAGGTCGAGATCTATCTCCTGGGCACCGACCACCGCAGGCTTCCCGAATTGGCGGGCAACGAGTGCAGCGTGACTGGTCCTACCCCCGCTGGATGTGAGCACACCTGCGGAAGCGAGCATCCCGTGAACGTCATCGGGTTTTGTCTCCGGCCTTACGAGGATGACGTCTTCCGAGCGTTCGTCTGCCCACTTCTCTGCGAGGTCGGCATCGAATGCCGCGACGCCGACTGCAGCACCGGGAGAGACGTTGAGACCCTGCGTGAGGCGCTTGCCGCGGCTCACGGCCATCTGCTTGGCCTCGAGATCGAACTGCGGATGGAGGAAGAACTCCACCTGCTCCGGAGTAACGCGCTGGAGCGCTTCGTCCTTGCTGATGATGCCGTCCGAGACGAGGTCGACGGCGATGCGGACAGCAGCTTGGGCGGTTCGCTTTCCATCGCGGGTCTGGAGCAGCCACATCTTTCCGCACTCGATGGTGAACTCGATGTCCTGCATGTCCCTGTAATGCCGTTCGAGTGCCTGGGCGTATCTCTTGAGTTCGGCGTGGAGATCAGGCATCTGTTCGCCGAGGTCCTTGATGGTGCTTGTCTGGCGGATTCCCGCAACCACGTCTTCGCCCTGGGCGTTGATGAGGAAGTCACCGTCGATCATCGGTTCGCCCGTCGTTGCGTTGCGTGAGACAGCGACCCCGGTCGCCGACTCCGGACCCAGGTTCCCGAACACCATGGTCTGGACGTTTACAGCCGTTCCGAGATCGTGGCTGATTCCTGCGGCATCGCGATAGGCGATGGCACGTCGACCGTTCCACGATCGGAACACGGCTTCGACCGCCATTGTCAATTGCTCCATCGGGTCCCCGGGGAAGGCACGGCCCGTCCGATTGCGGAACACCTTTGCGAATCGCTCCACGATCTGTTCGAGGTCCTCTTCGAGGAGATCACTGTCACTGTTGACACCACGCATCTCTCGGAAACTGCGCAGTGTGTCCTCGAATGGTTCGTCCGGAATGCCCATCACGACGGTGGAGAACATCTGGATCAGCCTGCGGTATGAGTCGAGGGCAAAGTGGCGGTCATCGAAGATCTTCGCGATGCCGTCCGCAACTTCATCATTGAGACCGATATTGAGGACGGTATCCATCATCCCCGGCATGGAGAA
>JBDLJV010000047.1:0-14015 GCA_039714175.1 Actinomycetota bacterium | reverse complement strand
AGGTCGGGCAGTATTGTCATGTCGTGCCGGAAGACAATCTCACGCCGCTCATCGAAGGAAGCGATCTTGCTGGTCTCGTTCGTGCAATCGACGGGATCTGTTCGCGTCGGGCATGGGACGAACTCGTAGATCTACGAGACCGTTGTGATGAGGCGGTGACTCGCGGCAAACAGGTGTGGGCGATCTCCCAGTTCGCCGAGTACCGGCTTGCTCTTGAAGGACCCGCAGAGATGGCAGCCACCGTGATGACCGACGGCCGCGGCCGATTCTCGCTCGGGCCGCTCTGGGAGGTTGCTGCGGCATCGCACGCGTGGACCGATCTGGATCCTCATCTCTCCGCACCGACCATTCGGGCACTCACGGCACATGAACGTTCGATTCATGGTGACGTCATCGATGACGGCTCTGTCGATCGCTCAATCCTCGAGATTCCCGCAGCACAGCAGCCGTGGGAGCCGACGTATCCGGTTGCGAAGTACGAGTCAGACCGCGCATCGTTCCCCGACGACATCTTCGACCTCGACATGGACTGGGTCGAGCTCGGTGACCCGGTGGAGCGGGCACCAGACGATGAGGTGACGAACATCCTTCTCGAGCTCGTCAAGCCATGGTGGGAGGACTCGATCGGCAAAGCGGAAGTCGCCACGGTCGATGGGACGATCGAGGAGGCCATTCGCAGCCTCGGTCCGCATCGTGTACGAATGCGCGACGTATCCCTCCAGACAGCGTTCGAAGCAATGGCGTGGGCCGGAGCAAGCGGTGGGGGGCACGGTCGGCGTCGCGGCACTCCTGTTGGACGTGCAGGTGCCTGGTGGGTTCTCCTCGAGATCCTCGGGTACGACGAGGTGCCGGAGGATCCGAGTGGATTGGCAACGGAGTCCAGCGACCTCAGGTGGGTCTTGTGGGATCCGGGGGACCGCGTCGGTGGCTGGAACCTACACATCGGCATCGAGGATCCCACCGATGGCATCGCTTGGGTTCTCAGCGCTGTTGATTCCGCGTAGGATCGGCGCATGGCTCGTACATTCCAAGTGACATTCGATGCGCAGGATCCCGGAAGGCTCGCCGAATTCTGGCAGGGGGCCCTTGGGTACGCCGCTCAGTCCCCTCCGGATGGGTTCGACTCGTGGGAGAACTGGGCTCGTGCCAAGGAGATTCCTGAGGAGAGATGGAACGATGCCGCCGCTGCGGTTGACCCTGATGGGAAAGGCCCCCGGATCTTCATCCAGAAGGTGCCGGAGTCCAAGACCTCCAAGAACCGCGTGCATCTGGATATCGACGTGACAGAACGGGGTTCGACGCCCGAACAACGTCGCGCAGCCATCGACGCAGAGGTGCTGCGCCTCGTCGGGCTGGGGGCGACACGCGGAGAGGACTTCGACCTTGCTGAGACCCAGGGAGTCTGGACCGTCATGCAGGATCCCGAAGGCAACGAATTCTGTATCCATTAGCTTCGACCGTTAGGGCGTGTGCGGCATGACCTCTGAGGCGAGCTGCTCAACGATCTCGAGCTGTCGGTCATAGCCGAGGTCAGGGAAGAAGCTCCGCGCCACCCATTCGACGGGTACTCCGGCGTTGGCACGGATCGATGCCAACGTTTCGAGGATCTCATCAGTCGATCCGCCAACGATGCGCCTGAGCATCTTCTCCCGCATCTCTCCGCCAAGTGTGGGTGCGGCAGCTATTCCGGATCTGGTTGCGGAGGCCTCCATGTCGGAGTATTTCCACACCTGCTCCCAGACGCTGTCAACGATCTCCTCCCTCGGGCCGACATACATGTTGGCGTAGTAGAACCATCGGAACGACTCGGGATCCCGTCCGACGCGTTCCATCTCCTCGTTGCCGAGGCGGACTTGCTCGACGAACCGTTTCGGTGACGCATTCGAGAAGAAGCCGTCGGCGTACTTCGCGGCACGCCTGACAGCAGCGTCGACGCCACCACCAACGATGAGCGGGATGGGTGTTGCCGGGGCCGGGCGGATTGCAAGTTCGGGATAGGAGTAGATCTCGCCATCCCAGGTGAAGGGCTCACCGGTGAACGCCTTGGGAAGGAACTGGAGCATCTCGGTCATTGCCTTACCGCGAACCGACATGTCTACACCGAGAACGTCGAACTCGATCTGGGACCAGCCGAGGCCGAGGCCCAGCAGAAGTCTGCCGTTCGATATTGCCTGCACTGTCGCAGCATCTTCGGCGAGCCGGACGGGGCGATGGAGAGGTGCCAGTACGACCCCGGTCCCTATGTCGATGGTCTCGGTCACAGCGGCGATGGCAGCCGAAGTCACGAGCAGGGAAGGCATGTAGCCGTCGTCGACGAAGTGGTGTTCCGTTGTCCAGAGAGAATCGTATCCGAGATTCTCGAGCGCTACCGACAGGTCGATCGTCTCCGAGTAGACGTCTTCCCAGCTCCGTGGGTCACCTGCGGTGCGTTGAGCTGATAGGAGTCCGAATCCGAGTGCCATGGTTCTCCTTCGGGTGCGACACACTTCCGTTGTCAGGCTACCTTTCCTGGGTCACGGTACGAACGCAAGCAGACGCAACAGGGTTCGGTTACCGTTCCGTAATTGTTCCTCCGGGAGATCCAAGGGCATGTACCTCGAACAGATTGATGGGCCTGCTGATGTTCGCAGCCTCGACTATGACGAACTAGCTGTGTTGGCTGGCGAGATCCGTGAGTTCGTCGTTGGTGCGGTGGAGGAGCACGGCGGTCACCTCGGCTCGAATCTCGGAGCCGTCGAGCTTACGCTCGCGCTTCACCGGGTATTCGAATCGCCGCACGACACCGTTCTGTGGGATACCGGACATCAGGCATACATCCACAAGATCGTCACGGGACGCAGGGAAGGATTCACCAGCCTCCGCCAGGAGGGTGGCCTCAGTGGTTATCCGAGTCGCTCCGAGTCCGATCACGACGTCATCGAGAACAGCCATGCCAGCACGGTTCTGAGCTACGCCTATGGCATCGCCACTGCCCGTGAACTCAGCGGATCACGAAACGGAACCGGCCACGTGGTGGCGGTCATCGGGGACGGCGCAATGACGGGCGGCATGGCGTTCGAGGGTCTCAACAACCTCGGTCACGGGGGTAGGGATGTGACGATCGTCCTCAACGACAACGGCCGGAGCTACGCCCCTACGGTGTCCAAGCTATCCGAGAGCCTCATGCGTATAAGGGCGAACCCCATCTACATGCGGAGGCAGCGGAAGCTGGAAGAGATCGCTGGCAATGCCCCGATCGTGGGTGATGTGATCGAACGCGGTATCAGTGCCACGAAGGCAGCGATCCGCGACATGTGGGAGCCTCCAGCATTCTTCGAGGACCTCGGTTTGCGCTATCTCGGGCCCTACGACGGTCACGACATCGCCACCATCGAGGGAGCGCTTGCGAACGCGAAACAGTTCAAGGGTCCTGTTGTGGTCCATGTCGTGACGCAGAAGGGGAGAGGTCACGCCCCAGCCGAAAATGACATGGTCAAGATGATGCACGACACGGGATCGATCAAACCTGGTAGCTACACCGCAGCGTTCGCGGAGTCCCTCGTCAAGGTTGGCGAGACCCACGGCAACGTTGTTGCCATCACTGCAGCCATGCCGGATTCCACCGGTGTCCTGTCGTTCGCCGACCGTTTTCCCGATCGATGCTTCGACGTTGGCATCGCTGAGCAGCACGCTGTTGGCGCTGCCGCGGGAATGGCGATGGAAGGACTCATCCCGGTCGTCGCCGTCTACTCAACGTTCTTGACAAGGGCAATCGATCAGGTGAATCTCGACGTCGGGCTCCACGGACAGCACGTTGTGTTCTGCCTCGACCGTGCCGGAATCACTGGCGACGACGGACCATCGCACCACGGTGTGCTTGACATGGTTCTGTGCATGAAGGTTCCGGGGATGACTGTCATGGCGCCGTCCTCGTATCAGGAGCTCGAGGTGATGCTGGGCGACGCTGTTGAACTGTGCGACGGTCCTGTGTCCATCCGCTGGCCGAAGACAGAAGCTGTCACGGCGAGCGAGGACGAGGTTGGTTCGGGTCTCTCAGCGCGCAAGGCGCGTCAAGGGAACGGACAGCTCTGCCTCATCGGTGCCGGCAAGATGCTTCAAGCCTGTCTCGATGCTGCTGAGGTCCTTGCTGGCGAAGGCATCGACGCGACCGTGTGGGATCCGAGAATCGTGAAGCCCCTCGACACGGCGATGCTCGAGGACGCCGGAGCGCACGCTGTCGTCATCAGCGTGGAAGACGGGTTCAATGAAGGGGGAGTTGGCACAGCGATCCGGATGGCTCTGGACTCGATGGATTCACGTGCGCATGTTGATGTGCTCGGCGTCCCGATCAAGTACTTCAACCATGCGAAGCCCGGTGTGATCCTGTCCCGATTGGGACTGGATGCCGAAGGTGTGGCCGCTGCTGCGAGACGCGCCCTCGAGCGGAGCCAGACCGACTAGCTCGCGAGCGCCTCGTGTGCCCGATCGGAATCGGACACGGTGAGCGCAAGATGGAATCCCTCCGCGTTCGTGTGGAGGAGGTACATGGAGTCGATGTTGACATCTGCCCTGGCGAGGGTCTCGGCCATTTCCGCAAGTCCGGGACTGCCACGGTGCACGAACGTGTCGAGGACGTCACGCTCGGTGAAGTCGATCGCTGCATCCGAGAGCACACGCCGCGTCTTGCGCGCGTCTTCGACAACGATACGCACGTGTGCTTCGCCGTTGGCTGACACGGCAGCAAATGCTTCGACGGTGATTGCGGCAACGGCGAGGAGTCGGGTCAGCGTTGCGAGCTGACCCGGGCGATTGGCGAGTCGCACCGAAAACTCGGTCATGCCTTCACTCTAGTGGCGGATCCTCGTGGAGGCGGCGTTCGTATCGGCGAACGGCATCGGAGGAACGATGATTCAGGAGCGGGGCTCAGCTCCTCGATCGGTGAGGATCGCTCGGAGTCGTGCGATGCGGGCCTTCACGCTGCTCTGTTCGTCTTCTGCCAGAACAGGTGCTTGGCTCGATTCGTCCTGACCGGATTCAGCCACTTCGGTCTGGAGGTCCTGGAGCTCGAGATAGATCTCTTCGGTCGGTGGCCCATCGCTTCTGTTGCGCTCGGTATCCGGTGACATGTGAACCCCCAGGGGTGGTGTTCGGGGAAGCGTAGTTGGTGCCTGTCTGACCAACGGGGATCATCGGGGGTTACGAGAGAGAGCAGAGAGCAGAGAGCAGAGAGCAGAGAGCAGAGAGCAGAGAGCAGCTGTTCAGCCCGATGCCTGATCGTCCTTCTACTTGCTCCCTCCGCCATCCGGCTTCCGACTTCCGAGAGCGCAGCGTTCCGCCTCCGATATCGAACATATGTTCGACTAGGATGGGGAGATGCCGAGATACGCCGAGCTGCATTGTCACACCAACTACTCCTTCCTTGACGGTGCCTCGTGGGCAGGGGAGTTGGTGCAGCGGGCTTCTGAACTCGGGTATGAGGCGCTCGCTGTCACGGATCACGACGGATTCCGAGGCGCAGTACAGGTCCACGCTCATGCATCCCAGATCGGTCTGCCGATCGTCTACGGCACCGAGATCGGTATGCCGCAGAGACCCTCGGGCAGGTCAGAGCAGGCAGTTGCCGACGTGATGTCCCCACGTGAGGTCGATGTCCCGGCGTCGGGGGAGGGTGATCTCACAAGGAGAGGTCGCATCAAGAGGATGCATGGGACCAAGCCGACTGAACCCATGGCAACGGATCATCTCGTCTTGCTGGCTCCTTCGCCGGCTGGCTATGCAGCGATCGGAAGATTTATCACCCGGGGCCAGTTCCGTGGAAGGAAGGATGCTCCCCTCTACTCGTACCGCGACCTCTCCGAAGCAGTCAGGGATGGGGACCTCGTTGCGCTCTCGGGTTGCGGGCAGGGGGCTGTTCCCAGGGCAGCCCAAGAGGGTGATCTCCTCGGGGCGCTCGAGGAAGCAGCAAGGATCAAGGATCTGTTCGGCAGCAGTTTCTATCTCGAGTTGACACACCACGGCCTGCCGTCTGATGACATGCGCAACGACGTGCTGGCAGAGGTGGGAGAGCGTCTTGGCATCGAGACAGTTGCGACCAACAACGTTCACTATGCACGGCAGCATGACGCAGACCTCCAGGAGGTCCTGGCAGCGATAGGTGGGCGGAGATCCCTCGATGAGGCTGACGGGTTTCGGCCGGCTACCGACCTGCGTCACCTCCGGACGCCGGGGGAGATGGCTGATCGCTTCGCTCGATATCCGGGTGCTGTTGAGCGCGCAGCCGACCTGGGGAGAGCCTTTGCATTCGATCTCGACTTGCTCGCCCCGGAACTCCCCGACTTCCCCATGCCGGGAGGTTTCGTCACCGAGGATGAGTACCTCGCCGATCTCGTCTACGAAGGTGCTGCAGAGGTGTATCCGGGGAGCGAAGACGGTATCGATCCGAGGGCCCGCCGCAGGCTTGAACACGAACTGGGAGTCATCAGTGGTCTCGGTTTCGCCGGCTACTTCCTTGTTGCCTGGGACATAGTCCAGTTCGCCAGATCAAGGGACATCTACTGTCAGATCAGAGGTTCGGGGGCCGATTCGGCAGTGTGCAGGTGCATCAACCTGACGCGGGTTGACCCGATCCGCCTCGGGCTTCCATTCGAACGGTTCCTGTCTCATGAGCGCGGACGTCCACCTGACATCGACATCGATTTCGAAGCCGAACGACGTGAGGAAGTGATCCAATACTGCTATCAGCGATATGGACGAGAACGAGCTGCAATGGTCGCAAACGTCATCACGTATCGTGCCCGATCGGTCCTCCAGGATGTCGGCAAGGCTTTCGGGTTGACCCAGGCCCAGGTCAACGGCCTCACCAAGTACGTTGACACCCGCAATCCGGCGGCACTCAAAGAAGTGGTCGAACTGCCCGAGGGACTCACTGCTGACCTCATCTACGACGTGTGTCACCGCCTCGATGGCTTTCCCAGGCATCTTGGCATCCACTCAGGCGGCATGGTTGTGGCGCGCCGTCCCCTGTGGGAGACCGTGCCAATGGAGTGGGGGAGGATGCAGGATCGTTCGGTCATCCAATGGGACAAGACGGATGCCGGTGCGATGGGGATCGTCAAGTTCGATCTGCTCGCCCTTGGTGCGTTGAATGCGCTGCATCTGTCGGTGGACATGATCTCGGACACCCATGGCGTTGATATCAACCTTGCCGAGATCCCCCAGGAACCTGTCGTGTACGACATGCTGAGCCGTGCGGACACTGTGGGGGTGTTCCAGGTGGAATCGAGAGCGCAGATGGCGACGCTGCCCCGGATGAAACCGAGGACCTTCTATGACCTGGCAGTTGAGGTGGCCCTCATTCGTCCGGGTCCGATACAGGGCCAGTCCGTGCATCCGTATCTGAGACGGAGGAACGGGGAGGAGCCAGTGAAGTTCATCCATCCGGCTGCAGAGCCGATCCTCGCAAGGACTCTCGGAGTCCCCATCTTCCAGGAGCAGCTCATGGAGATCGCTCGTGTTTGTGCTGGATTCAGCCCCGGGCAGTCCGATCGTCTTCGTCAGGCAATGACTCACAAGCGCTCCGCCGAGGAGATGGCCAAGTTGAAGGTAGAGGTCTTCGAGGGGATGGCGAGCAAGGGGATTGTCGGTGCTCCTGCCGACGAGTTGTGGGAGAAGCTCCAGGGTTTTGCCTCCTTCGGGTTCCCTGAATCCCACTCTGTGTCGTTCGCGTACATCGTGTACGCAGCTTCCTGGCTCAAGTATCACTGGCCTGCTGAGTTCTTCGCCGGATTGCTGAACGCACAGCCGATGGGCTTTTACTCGCCGAACTCCCTTGTCGCCGATGCATTGCACCACGGTGTCGTGGTGCTCCATCCGGATGTGAACCACTCCGTCCACGACTGCACGGTGGAGCCACACGACACCAGTGGCATGGACATTGCCGAGTATCTCGGCATGGCATGGAAGCCCGGCATGGGTTCGGCCGATGATCCTGTCCGTCAGGCGGTGGCTCTCAGACTTGGTCTGCGATATGTGCGCAACCTTGGAAGCGCAGACATCAACCGAGTCGAGGCAGCGAGGCTCACCGCCGGCGCCTTCACATCTCCGGAGGATTTCGCCCAGAGGACCGGACTGTCCGTCGAGGCCCACGAGGGTCTTGCCGCGGCCGGTGCGCTCAGCTCCCTCGGATTGGGGAAGCGTGAGGCCATGTGGGCCTCTGGCGCTCATAGCGATCTCGGCCCGGGGCGATTGCCGCTTGAGGACCGATCAACTTCACCGACTCTTCCGATCATGGACGGGCGTGATCACATGCAGGCAGAGCTCTGGTCAACAGGGGTCTCGGTGATTCATCCGGTGTCGTTCATACGAGAGCATCTGGAGGATCGAGGCGTGCTGACCATAGCGAACGCTCTCAGGCTCAGATCCCACAACGCCAAGGTCCAGGTAGCAGGTGTCGTGACACATCGGCAACGACCTGAGACCGCCAACGGTGTTCGTTTCATCAACCTCGAGGATGAGACGGGGATCCTCAACGTGGTGTTGATGCCGGTGGTTTGGGATGCAAATTATGAGATAGCCCGAAAAGCTGTGGGAATCGTCGTTGAAGGGATTCTCGAGTATCGAGACGGTGTCACGAACCTGGTGGCGCGCCGTATGCGTGAATGGCCTGCTCCAGTGATGGCATCGCGTGATTTCCGATAGTTGTCGGAGCGAGATGTCAGAGACCGTCGTCTTGGGTCGTGCGACTCAAATCACCGCAAGTGGCCGAATCCGCTTCATTGGATACCGTCGCGAGCCGATAGAGTGCTGAAGGACTTGGAGGATGGGATGAGTCAGGTATTTGGTGGCATCGTGCTCCTACCGGGAGAGACCGGTGAAGGATTGCACGCTTCGATTGAGATAGATGCTGAGATGACGCGTCTTCTCGCTGGAGACGATGAACTCGGCCTCTGGCGACGCTCCGAGTGCGCCGTGACCCCCGGTGGCAGTGGCACGTTCTTCCTCGCTCTGGGCGGTGAAGAGCTGACGTTCACGCCGTCTTCTCCTTCGGCATTCGCAGAAGCGATGTCTGTCCCCCTTACCCCGGAACCACCTCAAGACGTCGAGAGCCAGGAACCCAAGTACGACGTCGATGCCGCCATCGATGAGGTCATAGCGAACATCAAGCCGCTCCGTGATCCGAATGCCGACGACGAGATTCTCTCGAAGCCGATGCTTGTGGGAATCGTCGGTTTGTCCACGTTCGTGATGGCCGGACTCGCAACAGCAACGCTGATGCTCTGAGTCGGAAGTCGGAAGTCGGAGCGCTTCGCTCTCTGCTTTCAGCCTCTACGCCAAACGCCTGACCGCTTCTGCTGCGCGTTTGGTATCGCTCCGTGACACATCCATGTGAAAGACGGCTCTGACCGTCGTTGTGCCGACGGCAAGCATCGAGACACCTTCGGCGAGACAGGAGTCGACAAGTTCATAGGCTTCAGGTGCCTCGAAGTACACGATATTCGTTTGAACAGATGTGAGGTCAACCTCGAGAGTCGGGCTGTCGTCGACTGCTTCAGCAAAGAGGCGGGCGTTCGCATGGTCCTCCACGAGCCTGTCGCGGTTGTTGCCGAGTGCGTAGAGGGCACCGGCGGCGAGAAGGCCGGCTTGGCGAAAACCACCTCCGAAGATCTGCTTGAAGCGTCGGGCCTCGGAGATGAGATTCGATGAACCGGCAAGCGCTGAACCGAACGGTGCACCAAGACCTTTCGAGAAACAGACGTTCACCGTGTCGAATCCGTCAACGAGAGAGGCGACATCAGAGGCACTAGCAGCGGCGGCATTCCACAGACGCGCGCCGTCGAGATGCGTGGCGAGGCCGAGGCGTGAGGCGGCAGCGAGAACAGCCCTCGTCTGATCGGGATCCCAGATCGTGCCCCCGGAATCGTTGTGGGTGTTCTCCAGAGATACGAGGGTGACAGGATCGAAGAGGTGGCTCGGGAGCGCGGGATGCGGTTCGGGCACGGCCGAGGTGAGTTGCTCTGCTGTGAAGGTGCCGTAGGGCCCGTCCAGAGGCTTGAGTGTCACTCCGGAGTTGTGGGCTGCACCGCCGAGTTCGTGGCGCACGATGTGAGAGGCGCTGTGCAGGATGACTCCGTCTCCCGGCTGCGTGTGAACCCGCAGGGCGATCTGGTTCGACATCGTGCCTGAGGGAACGAATACGGCGTCATCCTTCCCGAGCAGTGTGGCAACGGTTTGCTCGAGTTCATTCACCGTCGGGTCATCGTGATAGACGTCGTCGCCGACAGCGGCACTTGCGATTGCTGCGCGCATTGCGTCCGTCGGCCTGGTGACGGTGTCGCTTCGCAGATCGATCATCGATTTCCTCCTGGTCGGATATCTCTGAGGGCTGAGGTCACTGCCGAGCCATGAAGTGACGCGGTTGGAGTAGCGACACAAGGGTTCCTGGTGCTTCCGACAGCTGCTTCCAATCGGTCATCGACAGTTCGATATCGGCGATCGTCGCCGTACGCATGGCAACGTGAGCTCCCGTGAGTTGTCGGACGGTCATGGACCATGTTGGCTGATGTCCAACAAGCATGATGCGATCGCAGTCGGCCGCATGGCGCATTGCTGCACCGAGGGTTTCGGAAACGGATGCGCCATAGAGCGCATCGTCGAGAATGAGCCTGCTGTCCCAACCACCTGTGATCCTCGCGAGTTCGGCGGTCGAACGCGCCCGCTTGGCTGTTGACGAGACGACCAGGCCGGGGATCAGACCGAGTTCCCTCACGACTTCCCCCATGCGTTCGGCCGCGGAGACGCCTCGCGAAGCAAGCGGTCGGCTGTGGTCGTCGCTGGCACCGGCATCCCAGTCGGACTTCCCGTGGCGCATGAGCATCAAGTTCATCATGAACGCATCGTAGCCGAGCCACGAGAGGGGATCAGGTCCAGGGCACCACGACGGATACAGCGAACAGCACCTGCGCGGCGAAGTAGACGGGTAGACCGACAACACGATTCGCCAGTGCCGGTTGCACGAACTGGTGGCGCGCTACAAGGACGTCGGAGATCGTGAAGAGCACAGCCGCGGTCGGTATCCGGGGATCTGCGAGCGCGCCGCTTGTGCCGAAGGATGTGACGACCATCACCGAGATGATGCCGATGTAGGCAGCCACCGGAGCCCCCATGGGTTCGGGAATGTACGGGGCAAGCCATTTCAGGATCGCCGCGGCGGTGATCGCCATGACGATCGCCGAGACGACAACGGAGAAGAGGTCCATGGATGACCGACTGAAGAAGCCTGCGATGTAGAGCACGTGCGCAAGAGCGAAGGAGAAGAGGCCGGCGAGGAACGCGCTCCTGCCTTCGAACGACAGAGCGAGATCTCCCAGCCAGGATGCGGCAAGGGCCGCTGCAACCAGCACGGTGTACCCGTTGAGTTCCGGTGAGCCGAGAGGAATGATCAGGAGCATCGCAGTGGACGCGATGATCTTGAAGAGACGGCTTGCCGACGCGGATCGATCAGTGAGCAGCGCAGCAAGGAGGCCTGATCCGATCGCAAGGGTGGCCAGCGCAGCGGTCACAGTTCTTGCACCACATAGTCGATGGAAGCCGCGAGAGCCTTGACATCGCCGAACGTCACATTCGGGAACGTTGCGATTCGGAGCTGGTTCCTTCCAAGCTTTCGGTATGACTCGGTGTCGACGATGCCGTTGTCGCGGAGGACTCCAGCCACGTGCGATGCGGGAACGTTCGGGTCCAGATCGAGGGTTACGACAGTTGGGGAGCGGAGGCTCCGCTCCTCCACGAATGGCTCAGCGAACGCGCTGGCAGATGCCCACTCGTACAGGTACCGGGACGAGCGTCGAACGTTGCTGTCCGCCCAATCGATTCCACCGTTCTCGTTCACGAACTCGATCTGACGGGCAATGAGGTACAGCGTGATCAACGCGGGCGTGTTGTACGTCTGGGCTTTGCGACTGTTGTCAAGGGCCGTCTTCAACGACAGGAACGGAGGGATGGACCGATCCGTGGCGTCGATCGATTCGATGCGCTCGATGGCCATCGGTGACATGATCGAAAGCCACAGCCCGCCCTCGGAGCCGAGTGCCTTCTGGGGCGAGAAGTAGTAGGCATCGACAGCGGTGGCGTCGTAGGCGATCGCTCCTGCACCCGAGGTGCCGTCGACGGTGACGAGAGCGTCATCCATCCGTGCAAACGGGGCCATCACTCCGGTGGAGGTCTCGTTGTGGATGTAGGCAACCGTGTCGACACCGGCGACGACCTCTGGTTGCGGCGCAGATCCGTAGTCCGCAGATATGACAACGGGTTCATCGAGGTGGGGAGCTGTGCGAGCCGAGGCAGCGAACTTCTGCGAGAACTCTCCGCATACGAAGTGAGCAGATCGGTTCCTGATGAGACCGAACGCTGCAGCATCCCAGAAGGCGGTTGCCCCGCCAACACCGAGAAGGATCTCGTAGCTGTCGGGGAGGCTGTACATCGTTGCGAGTCCGGCTTGGATCGCTGAGACGACCGATCTCACGCCCGACTTGCGATGGCTAGTGCCGAGATAGGACGTCCCTGTCGCTGCGACATCGTCAACGAACGCCCCCCGGATACGACTCGGTCCGGACCCGAATCTGCCATCGGTTGGGAGTAGGTCGCCCGGAATCAGGATCTTGGGAATCTCAGGCATGTCTATGGTGCACCCATCTTCTACGAATCACGAGAGTAATCGCGATGACGAACCCTGGATCCATCTCAAAGCGCGCCCTTGCGGTGCAGCCGTCCGCCACCATGGCGATAACGACGACAGCGAACCGGCTCCGGTCCGAAGGCAAGCCGGTGATCGGTTTCGGAGCGGGTGAACCGGATTTCCCCACACCGCAATCGATTGTGGATGCTGCGATCAGAGCCGCGGCAGATCCGACGAATCACCGATACACACCTGCAGCTGGTCTCCCGGTTCTTCGTGACGCCATCGCCTCCCAGACTGCGCGCGACTCGGGCTACAAAGTCGACCAGGCGCAGGTTGTTGTCACGAATGGCGGCAAGCAAGCTGTCTATCTGGCCTGCCAGGTGCTTCTCGATCCGGGCGACGAGGTGCTGCTTCCAGCTCCCTACTGGGTCACCTACCCGGAGGCGATTGCCCTGGCCGGGGGCGTTCCGGTTGTGGTGCCAACGGTCGAGTCCTCGAATTTCAGCGTCAGCGTGGACCAACTCGAGGCTGCAGTGTCCGATCGAACGAAGATGCTGATCTTCGTCAGCCCGTCGAATCCCACCGGGTCCGTATACACGGAGGAAGAGATCCGACAGGTGGGTGAGTGGGCAGCGGAACGTGGCATCTGGGTCATGACCGATGAGATCTACCAGCACCTTGTGTACGGGGACGCCAGTTTCCACTCGATGCCTGTCGTGGTCCCTGAGGTGGCAGATCGATGCATCGTCGTCAACGGTGTGGCGAAGACCTACGCGATGACAGGTTGGCGTGTCGGTTGGATGATCGGTACTCCTGAGGTTGCGGCGGGAGCAACGCGTATCCAATCGCATCTGTCGTCGAACGTGAACAACGTGGCACAAGCCGCTGCTCTCGAAGCCGTGAGCGGCTCGCATGAATCCTTTGAGGTGATGAGGCAGGCGTTCGACAGGCGCCGTCTGACGATGGTGGAGATGCTGAGGGCGATCGACGGTGTTACTTGTCGCGAACCTGAGGGCGCGTTCTATGCATTCCCGAACATGTCCGGACTCCTCGGGAGGCAGCTCGCAGGGAGGACCGCCACCACAACGATGGAACTCGCGTCGTTGCTTCTGGAAGAAGTGAACGTGGCCATCGTGCCCGGTGAAGCATTTGGTGCACCCGGATACGCGCGGTTGTCCTTTGCCCTGGCGGACGCAGACCTCGAGGAAGGGCTGTCCCGGATCGCTGACCTCGTCGCTAAGAGTGATCCAGCGCGTTGACGAGCGCCGACCAGGCCTCTGATCCAGGGTCGATCAGATCCATGTGGTTGCAGCCAGCGACCGTCGTCGCTGACACCACGGACTGGAAACGAGCCACGTAGTCC
>JBDLJV010000046.1:0-14292 GCA_039714175.1 Actinomycetota bacterium | reverse complement strand
GACGAACCCCCTCCAATCCCATCGCGGCTCCCACCCCGGTTTCGGGACAAACCCCGTCCACTCGGGATCACGGATCGGCATGTGCCCTGACATCTGATATCCGATGCGGCCCGTACTGTCGGCGAACACCCAGTTCCACGATGTCTCGATCTGTCCGAACGTCCTCTGAGCTTCTTCAACGGTTGTCGCCGACCACATCTCGACGCCGGCGTTCAACGATGCTGCCCCCGATTCAGCTGGCGCCCATCGTGTGGCCAGGTAGAGACCCTCAACGTTCGGATCTCCGTCGAGTGTGCCGTGCATGTTCTCGTAGAACGTTGCCTCGATCGGTTCGCTCTTCTTCACCTGAATCGTTTCGGTGCGCACCGAGAAGGGCACGTACTCATCGTCCCTACGGAAGCCACCGCCTCGACAGTCCTCGACCCACGAGTCGACGGCGTCCATGAACGTGTATGTCGCTCCCCACGCGAGATGATCACTGCGACCTACGAGAGGTGCCGGAATGCCGGGCATGTTGGCGAAGATGAACGTGTTGTCGGGCAGTTCGACGACCTGTTCCACCCAGACGGCTGGGAGCCGGTTGACCTCGAGGTGAGGGTCGTTCGCCAGCAGAGCGGTTCCCGTTGACGATCGTTCCGCCGATACGGCCCAGTTGTTCGACGCCATCGTTCGCGGTGCTCCCGGCAGCCACTTGACTGACTCGGGAACCATCCGCTCGCCGAGATCGATCCGGTTGATCATCTCCCTATCGATCTCCGAAAAGCACTCAGGGAAGAGCGAGGTGAGCCGAGCATCATCAACACCCGCCTGGACCATCTCGATGAAGAGACGCTCAATCTCGGCCTGGGACACTGCGAGCGTCAGGTACCCGGCCATGCGTGTCATGAGGAGCGTGTCCTCCACTGTCCACGGCTCCATCCGGTATCCGAGCAACTTGAATTCCCACGGTTGGCCCGCTTCGATTCCCGCGTTGATCCCTTCGCAATACGCATCGACAAGAGCACGGGTCTCCGGCTTCAGGGCGTCAACCTGATCGGCCATGTTGCCGTGCCAGTTCATACGCCGGAAGAAACGGTCGATCTCGATCGACTCCTCGCTGGGATCAAGGCACTCAGCGAGTCGGCCACGACCAAGGATCCGCATGAGACCCATCTGCATGCCACGGTCTCGTGCGTGCGCGTACCCCATCCCCCAATATGCACCGTCCAGGGATTCCGCCTGGATGTGAGGGATGCCGGACTCGTCTCGTGTGATGGCCACACCGCACGGCATGTCCTTTGCCTTGAACGTCAAGCGATCCTCCTCGTCACCAGCCTCATTCTCACGGTAGCGGCGCGGTTCCGGTCACCCACGACGATCGAGGTAGTCGGCTTTGATCCGGCGACGCAGCGTCTTGCCCGCCACCGACAGGGGGAGCTCGTCGAGCACGATCACATCGCCAACCTTCTGGTACCGGGCCTCGACGTGGTCGTTGACCCAGTCCCTGATCTCGTCGGGGTCAGCGTTGGTGTGCAACACGACAGCGGCGATCGGCTGTTCCCCCCACTGGGGGTGGGTCACGCCGAAGACGGCCGTGTCCTTGACAGCGGGATGGGTGATGACGACCTCTTCGATGTCCTTCGGGTAGACGTTCACACCACCGGAGATGATGAGGTCCTTCTTCCGGTCGACGAGGAAGAGGAAACCGTCCTCATCGACGTACCCGAGGTCCCCGGAGTGCAGCATGCCATCCTTGATCGCGTCGGCAGTGAGATCGTCCCGCTTGTAGTAGCCGGGCATGGTGATCGGGCCCCTGCCACAGATCTCACCAACCGTTCCGGAAGGAACCTCGTTGCCGTCGTCGTCGCGGATCACCATCTCGTACAGCGGAGGGGGAACACCGACCGAGTCAGCCTTTCGCAGGAAATCGGTCTTGTCGAGGATCGTCACGAAGCCCTCGGTGAGGCCGTACAACTCGAAACACTGGTCCGGGAAGCGGCTCACGAGTTCGTGTTTGTGCTCAAGCAGCAATGGGGCACCCACCGAACAGAGCATCTCGACCGAAGGCAGGTTCTCAAGCGCGTAGCGGCCGTCCGCAAGGAGCTGAACGATCTGGGACGGCACCATCATCGAATGGGTGACGCCCTCTGCAGCCATCGATTCAACCATCCTCTCCGCATCGAATCCGGGCATGAGAACGAACGTACAGCCCGTGTACATCCACGGCATCAGTGTCAGAAACGAGCCGTTGAACACGAGGGAACCGGAGTGGATGATCACGCTGTCGGGGTGAATCCGGTAGCTCGATGCGAACCCGGTGCAGTAGGCCTCGCGAACGGCGTGCGTGTGAACGATGCCTTTCGGCAAGCCCGTCGTGCCCGACGAGTAGATGATGTTGTAGATGTCCTCATCGGCAACATCTGCGGCCGGAACCGGGTCACCGTCGATGTGGAGATCGTCGAACGAGCGGTAGCCGTCGGCTTCTCCACCGACAACGAAGAGGCGGTCGTGTGCGATGTCCTCCAGGTCGCCGCGCACCCCATCGAGATACGGGACAACGTGGTGCATCGCAACCACCGCTTCGGCATCAGAATCGTTGATGAGCGTGGTAAGACCCTTGCCCCGCAGAAGTGGAGACAGCGGGACCACGACGAAACCGGCCTTCCCGGCGGCCTGGTACAGCTCGATGACTGGCATCGAGTTGTCGAGCAACATGGCGATCTTGTCGCCCTTGCCAATGCCCTCCGCCCGCAACCCGCGGATCAGGCTATCTACGCGGTCGCGGAGTTCCACCCACGTGAGACGTACGTCCTCGTAGACAACTGCCAGGTCGTGTGCCCGATAGGTCGCGTGCCGATCGAGAAGCCTGCTCAACGCCATCCACTCCTCCTCTCTTCCGTTCTTGCGTAACTGGTAGCCGCACGCGCGATCATCAGTTACGCAAGAACGTATCAGGTTGAGATCAGCAGGCGTTTGAGGCGCTCATAGCCCTGCTTGCGTTCGACCGCCTTGGCTCTCCAAGTGCCAACGATCCCGTACGGCAGGAACAGCACGATGAGGATGAAGGCGATACCCAGCAGCATCGTCGCTCCACCACCGAACCAGCGCTCGAGATAGAAGTCGAGCAACCGGAAGGTTGCAGCGCCGATGATGGCTCCGGAGAGGGTTCCAATCCCGCCCATGATCACCATGAGCAACACCGCGACCATCCATCCGAGTCCGGCAACGGTCGGGGTGATGATCGGTTGGTGCATGGCCCAGAGCATGCCCGAAATCGCTGCCGTCACGGACGCCACGACAAGTGCAAAGAGTTGGAACCAGAAGATGTTGTAGCCAAGCATCTGGGCCCGATCAGGGTTGTCCCGAGAAGCAACGAGCACGGCACCAGTCGGAGATTCGACGATCCGCTTGTAGATGAGATAGGCGACCATCAGGAGGGCGAAGACGATCAGATACAGCTCAAACCGACTGTCTGTGGTGTTGATCCACTCCGGCACGATACCTGCAGCTCCCTGCAGGCCCACGTCCGAGCCGGTCCATGGCTTCATCTCCGGGGATTGGACGACGATCGAGAACACAGTCGCAAAGCCAAGGGTTACGAGAGCAAAGGTCAGCGCTCCACCAATGCGGGGGATCACTACGGCGAAGAGCAAGGCCTGCACAACGCCAACGATCAGCACCATGACCAGCACCATCCACAAGGGCCATTCGAACGACTTGAGCATGATGCCGGTTCCGTACGCACCAGCAGCGAAGAACATCATGTGGCCCAGGGACAGCAGTCCGGTGATGCCGAGTACCAGGTCGTATGACAGGGCAAAGAGCGCAAGGATGAAGACCTCGACGGCAAGCCCCATCATGAACTTGGCATTGCCGCCCTCGGATGCGATCACCGCTGCTGGGGACTGTCCGTCGATGAGGCCGATGAGGAAGGGAAAGGCGACACCGAGGGCAACCACAATCGCCAACATCCGGTACCTGATGAGGAGGCTGCCGTTGGAAGTGGGGAGTGCGGTCATCTCAGTCCTCCCTCCCCATCAAACCATTGGGCAACACCATGAGAACGATGATCATCACAAGGATCGATGAAGCGGGCACAATCGCAGGTGACGGCTTCAGCGGCTCAGCCAGTCCGGGTATCGGAATGCCGACCGATCCGAGTTGAACCATGATCTGCTGGAGGATTCCTACGATGACCGCTCCCACGGCAGCGCCGGGGAAGCTCGTCAACCCACCGATCGCCATTGCCACGATCGCCGTCAACAGCACGGCTCCGCCCATGTGCGCGTTCAGGCTCAGAGCGGGTCCTGCTATCACGCCACCGAGGGCCGCGAGTGAAACTCCCAGGGCGAACGTGATCGTGAAGACTCTGCGAACGTTGATACCGAGCGCTTCCACCATGTCGGAGTCCTGCACACCTGCCCGGATCGTCATGCCGAGGCGTGACTTGCGCAGAAGCAGTGTGATCGAGCCGAGCACGATGATGCCAACAGCGATGATGAAAACTTCTTGGTACATCCGGATCTTGGATCCGAACACCTCGATGGTTCCGTCGAGCGCTGCGGGTCGGGGAGAAGTGAAGCCTGTGTCGCCCCAGATCGACCGGGACAACTCGATCATGATGAAACCGAGACCCAACGTCATCATCAGCTGGAAGAGCAAGCGTTCGTAGAGGGGCCGGACAAACACGACCTCCAGGAACGCGCCGAGCGCGAATGCGAGCAACGGCGCAATCACCAGGGACAGGAAGAACCTTGGCGTCGTGCCCATGCCGTACCACCACTCGGTGAGCGGCGTGTTGAGAGCAAACACGATCAAGCCGAACAGGGCAACACCACCTGCAACAAGGAAGCTCCCCCGGGTCGGCGTCGGCGCAGGCACTTCGGCGTTGCGCTCGACAGCGGCAGCGATCCCGAAACCGAATATGGCTCCGGCGATCCACATACCGAGCAAGCCAACGATCGGAGAGATGCCGTCAAAGCCCGCCGGTTCGGGAGCAACCTGTGTGCCCGACTGCAGGATCGTGGAGTGAAATCCGGGTGAGTCGACAACGACGTCCGGATTCCAGATCGAAAGGGGGAACTTGCCGAACAGGAAGACCATGAGGAGAAGCCCGACAATCAGTGCAACAGCCGGAACGATCCGCCGCGGCCACTTCCCCGCCGGCCATTGCGACGCTATCCGTCGCCAAAGCGGCAGCAGCGCCATGCCAGACAACGCGAGCGCCACCGGAGTCATCATGTCGAGGAAGGTGTCGGGACGCACATAGATGGTCCACCCGACATACGCACCAAGCATGTAGAGCTCGCCGTGCATCAGGCTCAGGACATCCATCAATCCGAGGATCAGCGACAAGCCGGAGACGACCAGGAAAGTGATGGCGCCGACGGCGAGACCTCGGATGATTGCAACCATCAAGTCGTTTGTGGTCATGTCAGTACCGAACAGGGCGAAGAGCGGCACGAACGCCAGGAACGCGACGATCGACAACCGCGCACGGTTGTGACGTAACCAGCGGCTGAGGTCTGCGTTCCTGCTTGGGGCGCCTGTCGTGGTGGTCATGCTGCTCCCAAGTACTTCCGGATGGTCTCTTCGTCACCGACAAGATCAGCCATGTCCCCGGTCAGAACGGAGGAACCTTCCTCGATGATCACAAATCGAGAAGCAAGGCGACTCGCGACGATGAAGTTTTGCTCGACAAGGAGAACTGTTGACTTCGCGCTGAGCTGTCTGATCGCCTCCATCATCTGCTCGATGAGCACGGGAGCGAGTCCCTCACTCGGTTCATCGATGAGAAGTAGGCGGTTGTCGGGGACGAGGGCGCGCGCGACAGCAAGCATTTGCTGCTGACCACCGGAGAGATTGGTTCCGGGGAGCTTGATGAGTCGCTTCAGGTCGGGGAAGAGATCGAAGATGAACTCCTCCTTGCGTGCCAAATCGCCCTTGGCTCGCTCGGCGAGCCTCAGGTTCTCCTCGACGCTCAACGCGGCGAAGATCGCCCGATGCTCGGGAACGAAACCGATGCCTTTCGAAGCAATGTCGAAGGAGTGTTCACCACGAAGATTGACGCCATCGAACACGATGTCGCCTGTTCTCGGAGGCGTGAGTCCGAGAATGCTCTTGAGCGTGGTGGTCTTGCCCGCTCCATTGCGTCCCAGCAGAGCGACGATCTCGCCCTCCTGCACTTCGAAATCGACGCCTTCGAGGATGTGGAATTGGCTGATGTACGTGTGGATGTTGTTGACTTCGAGGAGAGCGCTCATGAGGCCGCCTCGTCGTCGTAGAGGCTGCCGAGGTAGGCGGTCTGCACGGTCTCATTCGCGGAGATCTCCTCGGGAGTGCCTTCAGCAAGAACAGCTCCCTGATGCATCACGGTGATGCGGTCCGATGCACTCATGACGACATTCATGTTGTGCTCAACGAGAACGACCGTCTTGTCTCCCGTCTCCTGGATTCGGGCGATCAGATCCATGAGTTCGGGAACCTGCTCCGAGGCCATACCCGCGGTCGGCTCATCCAGCAGCAGGATCTCCGGGTCAGGGGCGAGAATCATCGCGAGTTCGAGCTTCCGTTGATCGCCGTGTGGCAGTAGCGATGCAAGCTTGAAGGCCTCCGAGGTCAGACCGACTTCCTCGATGACCTGCGATGCTCGGGTCGTGTAGTCCGTGAAACCGAGTGCAGGCTTCCAGAACCGGAAATCGTCGCTTCCTGTCGCTTGGGCCGCAAGACGCACGTTCTCGAACACGCTCAGGAAGGGGAAGATGTTGGTGATCTGGAACGATCGTCCCAGGCCTCGATGAACCATCCGATGCACCGGAAGCGTCGTGATGTCCTCACCCTTGTGGAACACCCTGCCTGATGTCGGCTTCAGTGTCCCGCTCAACAGATTGAACAAGGTTGTCTTGCCAGCGCCGTTCGGGCCAATCACCGCATGCAGCGTGCCTGCCTCGATCGTTATCGAAACGTCATCCACGGCCACCAACGCACCAAATTCACGTCGGAGGCCCTGCGTTTCGAGGATTGGCGTCGTCATAATCTTGGCTGGTCTCTCAGTGGGTTTGGGAGGGGGACCGGACCACGTCCGGTCCCCCTCGGATTGGTATCAGCCGCCGAGGCTGCCGACAGGCAGATCCCCACAACGGTCCACGTACTCACCCTCGAGCAAGCATGGCACCTCGGGACGGACGGTCGAGACCGTCTCGAAGAACTTGAACTCAGGATCGTCAAGGTTCGTGAGCGTCACGATGTACATGTCCTGCAGCGCGACATGGTCCTCTGCGCGGATCTCGATCGTGCCCTTCGGACCTTCGAATACGATGCCCTCGAGTGCGTCGCGAAGCGCATCAGCGCTGGCATCGCCACCGGTGATCTTCAGCGCCTCGATGATCGCGATGGCTGCGTTCATGCCATCAGCGTCGAAGAGGTCGGGAAAGGTCGGTGTCTCGAGTGCCTGGGTCGCCGCGATCAGATAGTCGTTGATCGCGTTGTCCGGCTGCGTGTAGTGGTACAGAGTCGGCGCTGTCGAACCGATCTGTGTCTGGAACCAGAGTGGCAGGAGCACGTTGTCGAAGAACGACGCGCCCAACTCCATCTCATCGTTGACACCGGTATCGGCTGCGGCCTGGAACAACTGCGGAAGGTCTCCGCCTGCCCATGTCAGGGTCCACACCTCGGCTCCGGATGCCAGGATCTCCTCCGCGTACGGCGTGAAGTCCGTGGTGCCGGCCGGGACCAGGATGTTGTCGACGGGGAACTCGCCACCAAGCACGGAACAGGCATCCTTGTACGCGGATGCGCCACCGTGGCCGAACGCATAGTCCGGTGCAACATTGACGAACGTGGTGTACTTCGTCGTGAGGTACTCACACGCAGCAACAGCGTCCTGGTAGTTGTTCCGGCTTACGCGGAACGAGTTCTCGTTGAAGTTCACGCCGGTGAGATCGTTGGCTGCTGCCGGCGCTGCGATGTGGATCACATCGTTGTCTTTCGCTAGCTCTTGGATACCGGCGGTGACGCCTGAGTGAACGGATCCGACGATGATGTCGACACCGTCCACCTCGATCAGCTCACGAGCAGCGGCAACCGAGGCTTCGGCATCGGAGGTGTCATCCTTCCAGATGACCTCGATGTCGCAATCGTCGATCGTGTACGTCTGTCCCGAAGCGATGTCACCTTCAGCGGTCGATCCGGTGGCGTATTCCATGCCGATCGGGAACGCACGAACAATGTGCGTTCCAAAGATGGCGAGCGCACCGGTCATGTCGGTGATGACACCGACCTTCACGGGCTCTTCACAAGACACGCCGGTGGCGTCGGCAACTGTCGTTGTCGTGTCACCGGACGGCGCTGCAGTCGTGGTCGTGTCTGCGGGTGCTGCCGTGGTGGTTGTGTCGCCACTCTCACCGTCGGAACAGGCCGTCGCCACGAGAGCGAAGGCCAGCACCAGCATCAGGAGCCTGAAGGCTCTGCTAGTCATTGTCTCCTCCTGGTTGTTTGTTTGCTTGTTCGAGGTGCGCGTGGAACGCGCTGTTGAATTCTTCGGAGTGTGAGAAGAACGGGACGTGCCCGGACCCCTCGATGGCGACTTCCGTGTAGGAGCCACCGCGCTCGGCATAGTCGTCGAGCACCTTGCGGATCTGATCCATCATCGGTTGTGTCGGATACGCGTCCGTACCAGGGAACCCGGGAAGGATGCCCGTCGGGCCCCATGTGCCCGGGTCGGATGCGGCACTGTTCGAGACAGCAACATCGTCAGCTCCGTAGATCCAGCTCACTGGAACCTTCGGTTCGGCGTCGAGGAGCCGTTCGATGAGGTTGCCGATGTACTTGGGTGACATGGCGTTCGATGGTCCCCACTGCCCTGGCGCCACGAATGGCCAGTTCGGTGTCAGCGTCTTGTCTCCCGGAAGACCGAGGTCACCGAGCTGAACCGCAAATGTTGCTTCGATGAGCGTGTCTTCTCGTTCGGGGATGAATGGCGGACCCCAGACGAGGAGACGCATGACGTTCCTCGGGCTGAAGGGTGAGTCGGCGGATCGATCACCCTCGAGGAGGAGCTTGACGAACTCAGGATTGACCAGACCACCACCGGAACCGGCGAAGTCCTCGGTGGTCGGCGTGCCGTCTGCATCCTTCGTGCCCCCGAACCCGTACGGGGAACCGGGGCCCGCCATGGTGACCGACAGGAGCCGGTCGGGGTGGTCGGCCATCATCCACCACGCAACAAGACCGCCGAGCGAGTTTCCCACGAGATGCACCCGGTCATAACCGAGGTGATCGGTGAGGGCGATTGCATCGTCGACGAACTCACCCATGCCCTTGGTGGCGTCGACATGAACGTCGGGATCAGCCCCGCCGAAACTCCGCTGGTCCGGCGCAATCGCCCGGTACTCCGCAGGGAGTTGGAGCATCGTCTCTTCCCACCACGTGGCGGAGGAGAAGTTGCCGTGGATGAACAGTACGGGGATGCCGTCTTCGGGTCCGGAGAACAAAACCCGGGTTGTGAGCCTGTCCGTGGTCACGGTCTCTGCCGCTATACCCGGGAGCGTTGGCACACTCATGATGGAGCCTCCGTGGATGCGAGCGATTTCTTGTCGAGTTTCCCGATCGCTGTCAGTGGGAGAGCGTCGAGCACGATGATCGAGTGCGGGAGCTTGTACTTCGCGAGGCGTTTTGTGATGAACGCTCTGAGATCGTCCTCGTCGTAGTTGTCGTTTACGACAACGAACGCTCTGCCGACCTCTCCCCATGTCTCGTGTGGGACACCGACAACGGCAGTCTCTCGCACAGAGTCGTGGGCCGAGAGGACAGATTCGATCTCAGCTGGGTAGACGTTCTCGCCACCGGAGATGTACATCTCCTTCGATCTCCCGAGGATCGAGAAGCACCCGTCCTCGTCACGGATGGCTACATCACCGGTGTGGAGCCAACCATCCCGGATCGTCTCTGCCGTGGCCTGCGGGTTCCGCCAGTAGCCCGCGATGACGTGGGGACCACGGATGAGGAGTTCCCCACCTTCGTTGACATCGCACTCGGTGCCGTCGTCGCGGACCGTCTTCATGTCGATATGAAAGATCGGATATCCCACCGAGCCGATCTTCTTCTGGACGAGTTCCTGCGGGAGCCAGAAGTTGTTGCCGGATGCTTCGGTGAGCCCGTACCCCATCTTGAAGTCGATGCCGCGGTCCCAGAACTTCTCCATGATCGGGAGCGGGCACGGCGCCCCGCCGCTGATGACAAGCTCCAGCCGGGAGAAATCCATGGACTCCCACCGAGGATCCTCCTGGATCATCTGGAACATCGTCGGGACACCGACGTAGTGGGTGATGCCCGAGTTGTTGACCAGATCGAAGGTCTGGTCCATATCGAACTGCGTACAGAGGATCGTCGTCCCACCGACATGCACCATCGGCACCATGAAGATGTTCGGGCCGCCGATGTGGAAGAAGGGAAGCTGGAGTGCGGCAGAGTGGTCCCCCGTGATTCCCCACGAGGTGATGGTGTTGACGCTGTTCCACGTGATGTTCCCGTGGGTCACAACGGCGCCCTTCGGGAGACCGGTGGTGCCGCCTGTGTAGTAGATGCCCCACGGGTCATCGACATCCAGTTCGGGAAGATCGGTGAGGCTCGGATTCATCCCATCGCGCTCCGAGAAGTCCTCCTCACCGGACCTCGGATTCGTCAACGCCACGATGTGTTTGACAGCACCAAGCGAGGGCTTGAGCTCTTCGACCTGCTCACGCCAGTCCTCGCTGTAGATGAGCACCTTGGGCTCGCCGCCCTCGATGATCCCCGTCAGTTCGTGAACCGTGAGCCGCCAGTTGAGGTTCTGGAGCATCGCCCCGATCTTGGGGGCTGCCCAGAAGAGATCGAGGTACTCCATGGTGTTCGAGGCGTACACGGCCACCCGATCGCCCTGTTCGACCCCGAGTGACCTGAGGTAATTCGCCGTGCGGTTTGCCCTGGCATTCCACTCGGCAAAGGTCGACCCTTCACCTGTGTCATAGTCGATGACACCGACGCGGTCAGGCGTGAGTCTTGCCCGCTTGTCGAGCCAGTCCGCCACGAAGTGCGATTGCTGGTTCATTTCGGAGGACCCCATTGGACAATGGCCCCTGCCCACACGTACCCGATGCCTGCGGCGATGATCGCCATGGTGTCCCCTGGCTTCAGCCTTCCTTGCTCAAGTCCTGCCTCGATGTTGATGATTGCGTCCTGTTCGCCGATGTGGCCCACCTCGGACATGTAGACACCCTGTTCCTCGGTGAGACCCAGCAGGCCCAGCATCTCGTTGTAGGCCGACGGTTTGACGAGGGACATGTTGAAGAAGTCGATGTCATCGCGCGTGTACGGAGTGCCATCGCTCTTGAGGCCGGAGTTGACAAGCGATGAATCGACACAGGCAACCCAGTTGTCGATGGACACCTCGCCGAGACGGGACTTCATCTTCTCTGGTTCGACAAGTCTGAATTTGAAGTCGCCGGCTTCGACCGCGTCATCCGTCGGATGGCGGACTGTGCCGCTGGCGGGCACGATCACGTGGCGACTCATCGAACCATCTGCGATCAAGTGCATCCCGAGCACGTGGTTCTCCGGATGGTCTCGCTTGACGATCATCGCTCCGGCACCGGCGCCGATATTGAAGAGGAAGGATGTGTCGACGTCCGTGAGATCGATGAAGTGCGATATTGCGTAGCCACCACCGATGAGGATCGTGTCGATCGATGGATCCCCTGCCATGAGGCTCTTCGCAAGTTTCATTGCCGCGATCGTCGTGGCGCACCTCGTGTGAACGTCGATGCCCCATGCGTTCTCTGCTCCCACCTCGTGGGCGAGGTCGATCGCTGTGGTCCACAGCATGTACTCCCGCCACTCCTCGGTAGTGCACAGCACGACGTCGATGTCGAGCGGATCGATCCCCGCCTTGTCGATCGCCTCTCGCGCAGCGTGGGCAGCCATCTCATTCGGGTGCACGTTCGGGTCCGCGATGAACTTGCGATCGATGCCGAGCTTCTCGCGTACGACCCACTCGGGCATGCCACTCTGCTCTGCGATCTCCTCAGCGGTCACGAATGCCTCGGGGAAGTAGGTTGCGGTCGAGACGATGCCCATGGTCGTCATGTGCCCTCCCTCGGATCGCAGTACCCAAATCCGCGGCGGATGAATCCCATGACCTCGTCGAGTATCTCTTCAGATGGCTGGCTGCGCTCGAGAATTACCCAGCGGCTACCGAGGAGCTCGCTGATGCCCATGAGCACCCACGCAAGTGTGTCCGGGTCAACCTCGTCACTGATCTGGTCGGCCTCCATCGCGGCACGAAGTCCCCTGGCGTAGGCGCGTCCAAGTGTCTCGTAGTGCCAGCGGTAAATGTCCTCATCGACGAACTCGGACTCGCGAACGATCTTGTACAAGGAGCGATGCTCAGCCGTGTACTCGAAGAACGCGGTGAGGCCGATCCGCTCCATCTTGAGGCGGTCATCGGTGTCGCCGATGGCTGTTGCAATGTGTCGTCGAAGACCGCGGTTGAGATCCTTTACAAGTTGGACAAACGCGGACTGCTTGTCATCGAAGTACACATAGAAGGTTCCCTGGGCCACTCCGGCCCTTCGGGTGATCTCGGAAACCGATGCACGGTCGTAGCTGTACTCACCGAAAACTTCCTCGGCGGCATCGAGGAGAGCGCGAAGCGTGGCTTGGCCACGCTTGGTGACCGGTCGTGCAACACCCGATTGCTGATCTGCTGCCAAAGCCTCGCCCTAACTTGAAACCTGACTCACCTGTCATGTTACAGGAAAGAGGCCTCGACCTGCAACCGGTAGCCCGACAACCGACATCGGACATCGGACATCGGCGATGCATTGGAACCGAGCAAAGCTCGGTACCGTTGCAGAGTCATGACCGACCAGACAGAACAAACAGTTCCCACCTGCTACCGACACCCGGACCGCATCACAGGACTCAGCTGCACAACATGTGGCAAGTCGATCTGCGCCGAGTGCTCCCACGATGCCTCCGTGGGTCAGAAGTGCCCCGAGTGTGCGGCGCCAGAGGGCCGGGCTCGAGTGGTCCATGCCCGACAGACCATGGGCAGGCCGTCATTCCAGACAGCACCGGTGTCCTTCACGATCATCGCCATCACCGCGGCGGTCTTCGTTGCTGGCTACCTCTCCCCCGACATCGAGTTGCTGGCGCTCAAACTCTTCGCCCTGGTCCGTCCGCCGGGCGTAATCCTCGGTGGCGAAATCCTCGAACCGCAGGCCTACCGCATCTTCACCGTTGCCCTCGTACACGGCGGACTGATGCATATCGGATTCAACATGTACGCCCTCTACCTGTTCGGGCCGCGCCTCGAGCAGCAAGTCGGTGGTCCGGCGTTCGGTTCTCTGTACCTCGCGTCAGCAGGTGGGGGAGGTCTCCTCTCGATGGCCTTCACTACCGCCGGTGGAATCTCGGTCGGCGCCTCTGGGGCGATCTTCGGCCTCTTCGGAGCATGGATATTCGTTGCATGGAAGATGCGCGGTACCCCCGGCGGACGCGCCATGTTCAATCAACTCCTCGCTCTGATGGCCATCAACGCGGTCCTGCCATTGCTCGTGCCGAGTATCGATTGGCTCGGCCACCTCGGCGGATTGGCCGCAGGAGTCCTCATCGCATGGCTCTGGTCGTTCCTCGCAGTCGGCAGAACGAACGCCAGGACGATCCGGACCGCCATTGCCCTGGCCGTCGCCATCGCCGCAGTTCTCCTCGCACTGGGCATCTGATCCGGTTCGCTCGGTTGGATGTACAATCCGCGCCGTGAGCGAACAACCACTCGAAGACCCAACCTTCGACGCACACAGATTGGATCGCCCGGGGGAAGCCTGCGGCGTATTCGGCGTGTCCGGTCCCGGCGCCGATGCAGCTCGCCTCACGTACTTCGGATTGTTCGCCCTCCAACACCGCGGCCAGGAGAGCGCTGGCATCTCTGTGAGCGATGGTGAGAACATCACCGTCTACAAGGACCTCGGACTCGTCGCTCAAGTATTCGATGAGACGGTGCTCGCCGGTCTGCACGGCGACCTCGCAATCGGCCACACGCGGTATTCGACAACTGGGTCGAATTCCTGGGAGAACTCCCAACCGGTCTTCAGGCACTTCGGCTGGAATGCCATTGCTCTCGCGCACAACGGGAATCTGACGAACACGCACCAACTCGCGGCCGACATCGGGCCTCTTGCCGCAACCACCGATTCGGAGTTGATGACCGAGGCGATTTCCCAAGCGATGACCGAGGAAGGGCTCTCCCTCCCTGATGCCCTCGGCAGGACGCTCCCT
>JBDLJV010000045.1:0-14460 GCA_039714175.1 Actinomycetota bacterium | reverse complement strand
CCTGCGATACATGTACCCGTCCAACCAATCGTGGATCTCCTCGGTGGTTGTGCCGGTTCCAGCGAAAGTGTCCAGATGGAGGGCGTCGCCGCGGACCATTGCACCGACGAACGCCCCCGATGAAGTGCCGACGATTGCGTCGGCCTGGTCAGGGTGCCAACCGGTGGCCATCTCGATCGACAGCAGCGTTCCGAAGTGGAACGCTGCGCCCGTGATACCGCCACCACCGAGTACGAGTCCAACTGTGCTCACGATCGGGAGCATACCGGGGGTCGCTCGAGACGAGCATCTCTCAGGCCAATCGTGGCCCGTCTCTGAAATGCGACAGGCCGCTAGCGTCCTCTGGATGAAGGATCAACGCATGCAGCACTTCTTGACCACACTCGCCGGCATCGACGGGTATCACCCGCTGAGTGACGCGAAGATGAGTCGAATCGACCAACCCGAGAGCATCGTCATCATCGAGGAGACCGATGAAATCGTCGCTGTCGGGGTGGTAGCGGTTCACGAACACACCGATGGATCGAGTCACTGGGCAGTGGAAACAACGGCATCTCCCGGGCTGCGGTTTCCCGCCTTCGAATCGCAACTCCTGGAGGCAACGTTGGGCTTGGTTCCTGGCGGTGAGGAAGTGTCTGTGTGGTCGCGACGTGTCTCGTTGGATCTGGCGCTGAAAGCCGCTGGATTCTCCACGAGCCGCCAACTGGCGCACTACACGGTGAACCTGCCGGTCCAGGAGAGATCCCACTCGTTCGAACTGAGGGCATTCCGGAATGACGATACCCAGCGCATTCTCGCGATCAATGCTTCTGCGTTTGCTGGGCACCGGGAAGCTGCGGCGATGAACGAGGAGGATTTCGAAGCGTTGAGGGGGCAGGCGTGGTTCTCCGCGGAAGGGCTGGTCGTCGCCGTGGAAGATTCAACGATCACGGGTTTCTGCTGGACACGCGTTCATTCGGGCGGTGATGGGGAGATCTTCAGAATCGCCGTGGATCCGTCAAAGCAGGGAAGCGGTATCGGCTCGGTTCTCCTCCATGCGGGATTGACACATCTGGCCGATGACCCACGCGTCAAGCGAGGCACGCTGTGGGTAGATCTCGCAGATGGAGGCGCGGTCCGGCTCTATGAGCGCATCGGAATGGAGCAGGAGTCAGTGAATCGTGAGTTCGTTCGTCAACCGAAGCGCTGACCACAGGAGCGGCAGTGTTCATCGCCTTCATGGGTCTGGGAGCGGCACCAGGGACAAGGCAGATCCGAAAGATCTTCGAACGCGGATAGATGGGGTCGAACTGCCATCGATACAGGGTTGACGCCTCGACTACCGATCGCGACAACTGCGACGGTTACAAAGACCGCTGCGAGTGCCATCTCCAACATCGCGCTCCTCTGTTCGGATACGCAATGCTAGATACAGAGCGCGAAAATCCCCGGTATTTGCTGGAAGAGAGGGGGTCAGCTATCAGCTGGCGGGCAGAAGCCGGAAACGGAGTGCTTTCGATACGGCTGGCCGTATCTCTGGTCGCTGACCGCAGGGCAGCTCTTGTCGATGCACCTTTGTGCATCTCGTGTCGCCGATCTGAGATCGGCTCGTTCCCCTAGCCCGTTGCTCCGAGGACGGCCCTGTGGAATTCATCGACAAGGCCGTTGGGGACATCTGAAGGGCGGGAAGAGAGGTTCCGTTCGGTGTGTCGAACCAGCATCTGAGCGGTGTGGTAGACGATCCAGCGATCGAGATGGACACCGTCGACTGTCTTGCCATAACCCTCCAAGAGGGCGGACGTTGCCCGTGGTCCTGCGTGGACGCCGATCGACCAGGCCGCACGTGTGAGGTCCCACTCCGGGGGCGCGAGCGTTGCCCACTCCCAATTGATCAACGTGACGATTCCCTCGACATTGACGATGAAGTTCCTCGGCACCGGATCCGTGTGCGAAGCCACGGGGGCGTTGGCAAATGGGGGGTTGACTTCGCTCGCTGCCTGGATGAATTCGGTCGAGACACCTACCCGAGCCCGGTACCGATCGAGTCGCCGGAGGGTCGACTGGAAATCGATTGCGATCCACCCCTCGTCGATCCCATGTTCGAGGTTCGAGACGAGTGATCGATCTGTCTCGTGGAGTTCGCGCAGGATCTCGCCGGCGGATCTGGCAAGGCCTGGATTCTCAGGCAGAGTTTCGAGTGTCCACTGGCCAGCATCCTGGAACACGACCCAGTACAGGTCCTCAGTCGACCCGGCGTCGAGGACTCCGGGGGTGCTGCGCACGTCGGAGAGCGCGTTGAGGGCGTGTCGCTCGCGCCGCTGGCGGGAATCGGAACCGTACACCTTGAGGATGATGCTTCCGTCATCCCGCCAGATCCTGAAGACCTGGTTCGCTGAGGTAGGTGACGTCGTGGCTGTCAGTTCCTGTACAACACCCCCAGCTGCCAATCTGCGGGCGAGGGATTGTGGGTCCACGCCGGCCCTCCTTCGGTGGCTGCATTGTTGCAGGTCATGACATCGATGACGACCAACGCGGGTACGCTTACGCCCTCATCGACCAGGAAGCATCGGCATGGCACTCACAATCACTCTCCCTGATGGCTCCTCGCGGGAGTACGAGGACGGTGTCACGGGATACGAAATCGCGTCAGACATAGGTTCGCGCCTTGCAAAGGCAGCGGTAGCGGTGACGGTTGATGGGGCCATGTTCGACCTCTATCGGCCGATCGACACGGATGCTCACGTGTCGGTGGTCACGGACAACACGGAGGCTGGCCGGCATGTCATCAGGCATTCGGCTGCTCACGTCATGGCTCAGGCCGTGTTGGAACTCTTCCCCGGGGCGAAGTTCGCTATCGGTCCGCCAATCGAGGACGGCTTCTACTACGACTTCGAGGTCGACGACCCCTTCACTCCGGACGATCTCGATCGGATCGAATCGAAGATGGCTGAGATCGTCGCCCAGAACCAGCCATTCGAGCGAGGCGAACTTCAGATCCAGGAGGCACTCGAGGCGTTCTCCGATCAACCATTCAAGGTCGAGATTATCGAAGGTGTCGATGCAGGTGAAGGCGTTGAGGGGGACGCGGTGAGCACCTACCGCAACGACCAGTTCCTCGACCTGTGCCGGGGACCCCACGTTCCGTCAACCGGGAGATTGAAGGCCTATCGACTGATGCGATCGGCGGGTGCATATTGGCGGGGTGACGAGAACAAGCCCCAACTCCAGAGGATCTACGGCACTGCGTGGGAGTCCAAGAAGGCGCTTGACGCCTACATGGTCAGGCTCGAAGAGGCAGCCAAGCGCGATCACCGAAAGCTCGGTGCTGAACTCGATCTCTTCTCGTTCCCTTCAGAACTCGGGAGCGGCCTCGCGGTCTGGCATCCGAAGGGCGGCATCCTCCGTCGAACCGTTGAGGATTACTCGCGACGCACGCATGCAGCGTTCGGGTACGAGTACGTGGTCACGCCACATCTTGCCAAGGCTGGATTGTGGGAGACATCGGGTCACCTGCACTTCTATCGCGAAGGGATGTACCCGGCAATGGAGCTTGACGGTTCCGAGAATCGGCCGGGTCAGGAGTACTTCGTCAAGCCGATGAATTGCCCGTTCCACATTCTCATCTACAAGAGTCGGAGCAGGTCCTACCGGGAGTTCCCGTTGCGCCTCTTCGAGCTCGGGGCCGTCTATCGCTACGAGATGTCCGGCGTGATCCACGGGCTCATGCGTGCGCGTGGCTTCACCCAGGATGACAGCCACATCTTCATCACCGAGGAACAGTTGGCTGATGAGCTGCAGAACCTTCTCGATTTCGTGCTGATGGTTCTGAGAGACTTCGGTTTCGAAGATTTCGAAGCCGACCTGTCCACGAAGCCAGAAAAGGCGATCGGCGATCCGGATCTGTGGGTCAAGGCAGAAGAATATCTCGCAGCGGCCCTGGACAAGGCCGACCTTGCCTATCAGTTGGCTCCCGGTGAGGGTGCTTTCTACGGACCGAAGATCGACATCCATATCAAGGACGCGATTGGGCGCCGGTGGCAGCTATCAACGATCCAGGTTGATTTCGCTCAACCTGAGAACTTCGATCTGGAATACGCGTCGAATCAGAACACGAGAGAGCGACCGGTCATGATTCATCGAGCCCTGCTCGGTTCGGTGGAACGGTTCATCGGGATCCTCACCGAACACTACGCAGGTGCATTCCCGGCCTGGCTCTCACCTGTCCAGGTCACCGTTGTGCCGGTCGCTGATCGTCACAACGACTATGCGGACTCCGTCGCCGAGGCGCTGAACGTTGCGGGAGCGCGGGTCGAGGTCGACAAGCATGACGACACCGTTGGGGAGAAGATCCGCAACGCCATCACGCAGAAGCATCCGGTCGTCCTGGTCGTTGGTGACAATGACGTGGAGAACGGAACGGTTGGCATGCGGATCAGGGGCGAGGAGTCCGAGGAGAGGGGCGTCTCCCTCATCGAGGCCACAGAGAGAGTCTCGGCAATCATTGCTCCGCCGCGATGATCGCATCGGTCGTTTCCTAGCGATCCTAGGATTTCACAACCAACGTCTCACGAGACACGTCCATTAGAGGGGTTCCCCTTGAAGTCGGTTGTCAATTTCCTCGCTGTTGCTGTCCGAAAGGCACCGTGGGTGGTCGTTGCCCTGACGATTCTGATCACCATCGGTCTTGGTGGCTTCGCTTCTCAATACCTGCCCGCGGAAGATCAGAACGAGGGATTCGCTCCGGATGCCCCGGAGCTTGTCGCAATAAGTGAAATGGGCGAGAGGTTCGGCACGTCCGCGGCTCGCCTCCAGGTTCTCACGTCCGCCTCCGACGTTGATGTGATCACCCTGGATGCACTTGAGGCAGCGTTCGCACTCGATCAATCCCTCAGAGCCAGCGAAGCTTCGGAGTTCCTCATCGACTCCCCACAGACTTCAGCTGTGTTGTCGTACTTGGCCCCGGTGCAGTTCGCCATTCAGGGTGGAGCACCGATGCCGACCTCGGACGCCGAGGTCAAGGCGCTCTATTCGATGGGCATGCAGGCAGTGCCCGCGGAATTCCAGAGTTTCATGGTCGCGCTCCTCGCCAGCGATGCCAACATCGACACTGCCACATCGCCATACGGACTCACGGTTATCGCCTACGAGTCCGACAGTGAGAGCTTCGATGAAGCGGCGCGAAGAGCCCAGCTCGTTGCAGACGCGGTCGAAGCGACTCCGACTCCCGAAGCGATTTCCCAGGATGCGTTCAGCCAGGAGTTGATCTTCGCCTCGGGCGGGGACTTTGAGGCTGAGATCGCGCGGATGTTCGCTGCTGCCGGTCTCATCATCCTGCTGGTACTCGCGATCGTCTTTGTGGTGAAGTCATCCGCCAAGCGGGATCGAGGCCTCTACCTCCTCGGCGTTGTCCTCATGCTTGCAGGCGTTCTGATTGTGATCGCCCCGAGCCTCGGACTGGTGTTCCCTGAAGTCTTCCCCGCATCATGGGGTGATCTCGCACTTGGCCAGGTGTTGATGACCGCTGGCATTCTGTATCTCGCTGCATTCAGCATCTGGGCTCTTGCGAGCAAGAAGCTCCGCCGCACGACCGCCGACACGTTGCTCACGTTCCTCACGATCGGTTTCGCTATCCAATGGGTGAACGGCGTTGGCTTCCTCCTGTACGAGGAGCAATCCCAGATGACCCAGATCATCCCGATCCTGCTGATCGGTTTGGGCGTTGACTACTCGATACACATGACGTCGAGATACAGGCAGGAGCTCGCAGCAGGGAACACGGTCGATGCTTCGATCAGGACGGCGATCCGGACTGTTGGTATCGCCCTGGTCCTCGCGACCCTCACGACGGCAGTTGGATTCTTGACCAACGTCACGAACGACATCCCGGCAATCGCCGAGTTCGGCGTACAGGCGGCGATCGGCATAGGCGCTTCGTTCCTGTTGATGCTCACTTTTGTACCGGCGGTACGCCAGATCATGGATCGCCGCGGCGAGGCGAAAGGGCGTCTCGAGATCGATGGACTTGCAGCGGGCAAGGCTCGAGTGATCCCAAACATCATTGGCCGCTTCTCGGTCCTACCGAAGAAGCTGGCGGTTGTCACCGTGATCGCATCGCTCGTGGGTACAACGGTTGCCGGAGTGGCGATGACGGGCCTGTCGACGCAGTTCTCCTTCCTCGATTTTGTGCCGACGACCTCCCCGATTCGCGAGACCGCGGTGACAATCGACGACAATTTCGATTTCCCGGAGACCACTTCGGTTCTCGTCACAGGTGAGATCGCCACGGGTTCGGCGTGGAACGCAATGGTCGATTCGTACGCGGATGCTGCCGAGGTTGATTCGGTTTCATCGATCGTGCTGCCGAGTGGTGAAGAGTTCGCGACAGGCAACTCCTTCATGAACTCCATGTTCCAGTTGATGAACCCGTCGGGCGAGTCTTTCGACCAGGAGTTGTTTGGCGTAGCCATCCAACTGGGATTCGGACAAGATCGCCACGTACCGCCGGATGCTGACGTCACTCCGCTTTACGACGTGGCATACACCAATCACCAGGATCTGATGGCGAGCGTTCTGTCACCAGATGGCGAGGGTGGCTATGACGCTGCGCTCTTCAACTTTGACACAACCGCCGGCGAAAATGGCGCCGGTGATCTCGCAGACGGGCTGAACGCTGCGTTCGAACCATCGAGAGGTGCAGATCTGGCCGCGATCGCCACTTCGAACTTCATCATCAGTGACATGATCGTCACAACGCTTCGAGATTCCCAGGTTTCGTCGCTTGGGCTGACGCTGCTTGCTGCGCTGTTGCTGCTTGTCATCAACTTCTGGTTCGAGTCTCGACGACCGATGCTCGGTGTCGTGACTACCGTTCCCGTAGCGATGGTCGTGATCTGGGTCTTCGGTGCGATGTCTGTGGCGGGGATAGCGTTCGGGCCGGTGACATCGATGGTTTCGGCGGTCGGTATTGGTATCGGTATCCCGTACATGATCCATGTCACTCATAGATACCTCGAGGAACGAATCGAGCAGGCAGACGAGAACGCGGCTATCGAGCACACGTTGGTTCACACCGGAGGTGCACTCGGGGGTTCCGCACTGACGACCATGGCAGGATTCGGGATCCTGATGTTGTCCACGACGATTCCGTTCCGGCAGTTCGGATTCGTTCTGGCCTATACGATCTTCCTTGCTCTGATGGCCGCCGTGGCTCTTCTTCCGAGCATGCTTGTGCTTTGGGATCGGTGGCACCGTCGCCGCGGCGACGCCACGCTTGACGCGGCTGTCGTTGCGAGTGCGTTCGATGAAGCGAGCTGAACAGTGACGAAGAGTGCGTCCGACAATCCGGACGATCACGGGGACCTTGCCCCATTCCGCACGCTCGACACCTCGGATCGGCGGGTGGCCGGAGCTGTGTATCTCTTCGCTGCTGCAGTTGGATCGATGCTCGTGCTCGCAACGGGGATAGGTCTCATGTGGCTCACATGCGTCCTGCCATTGATTGCACTCGCTGCCTATCAGTTCGCCGCGGGTCGATCCATGAAGATCACTGACATGGAAGCCATCGAAGCTGCCAGTGCGGCGGCGAGTTTCGATGTCGGCCACGCGTCCGCAACCCTGGGCTTTTCGGGCGTTCTCGCGAAACCGCAGTGGCAAGTGCTGGCCTTCGAATCAGGCCCCGTCCCCACGCACCAGGCCTTGCTAACAGTCGACGCCCTTACAGGAGCTGTACTCGGCTCCTTCGAGGAGGAAGTTCCTGCAGTCTGAAGGGCTGACGGCTGGGTCATGGACAAAAGAGGGACCGTCCGCCACGAAGGCGGACGGTCCCTGTCTCTGTTCTCTGTTCTTTGCTCTGTTCCGTTACTCCCGTTCGTCGATCGGAACGAATGGGCGGGCGCATTCGCCAACGTAGAGCTGACGGGGACGCATGATGCGCGTATCTGGATCGTTGTTCATCTCGATCCAGTGAGCGATCCACCCGGGGAGTCGTCCGATGGCGAACAGCACCGTGAACATGCGCTGCGGGAAGCCGAGTGCACGGAAGATGATGCCGGAGTAGAAGTCAACGTTCGGGAAGAGCTTGCGCTCGGCGAAGAAGTCGTCTTCAAGGGCCGCCGCTTCGAGTTCCTGGGCGATCTCAAGAAGCGGATCGGAGACATCCATGCGGGCGAGCACGTCCTGTGCGAACGATCCGAGGACCTTCGCACGAGGGTCGTAGTTCGTGTACACACGGTGTCCGAAGCCCATCAGCCTGAACTCGTCGTTGCGATCCTTCGCACGTTCAAGAGTGCTCGGAATCGTTGCGTCGGGATCGTCGTGAATGGCCTGAAGCATCTCGATGACGGCCTGGTTTGCGCCACCGTGGAGCGGACCCCAAAGCGCACCCATACCTGCGGCGACGCTGGCGAACATGTTCGCACGGGAGGATCCGACGGATCGCACCGTTGCTGTCGAGCAGTTCATCTCATGGTCAGCGTGGAGGATCAACAGCACGTTGAGTGCCTTGACGATCGCCGGATCGATCCGAGTGTCCTCGGTCGGTCGGGAGAACATCATGTGGAGGAAGTTCTCGACGTAGTCATAGTCGTTGTTCGGGTAGACGTATGGCTCGCCGATCGACTTCTTGTAGGCCCATGCGGCGACGGTTGGCAGCTTCGCCAGGAGCGTTCGAGCTCCCGAGTCAATCTCCTGCTTGCGAGTGGGACGTCGGTAGACGTCATAGAACGTCGAGATCGCGTAGGTGGATGATGCCAGTACTGCCATCGGATGCGCTCTTCTCGGGAACGCATCGAAGAAGGAACGCATCTCCTCGTTCAGCATCGTGTGCTGAGAAACGTCGCTCTCCCAGGTCGCGAGTTCCGCGGCGTTCGGCAGCTTTCCGTACAACAGGAGATACGCGACCTCGAGGAACGAGGAGTTCATCGCTACGTCCTCGATGGCATAACCGCGGTGACGCAACACGCCGGCTGCACCGTCGATGTACGTGATCGACGACTTCGATATGGCGGTATTGGCGAAGCCGGGGTCAAACGTCACTTGACCCGTTTGAGGCCTGAGCTTGCGGATGTCGAAACCTTGGTTTCCGACAGAAGGCTGCAGGAGATCGGCTTCGTAGGGACCGCCTACGATGTCGAGTTTTGCGGTGTGTTCACTCATTTCGTTCTGACCCTTTCGTGTCCGAGGCAAGGAGCACGCGGGCGCGGAACGGCCCGAGCGCTCCAGGAATGATCGAAGTGTAGCGGTCGGTGGAACTGTCGAAACGTGTGGTACCTTTGCGGTTCGGAGGAGACCGCAATGCTTGATGTCAAGGGGCGCAAGAAAGCCGCACCCATCCTTGAACCGATCGCCGCAGGACTCGCCAAGATTGGCGTGACTCCTGCGATCGTGACGATCGTCGGCCTTGCCGTGACCATCATGGGAGCCGTCACCATCGCGACGGGCTACTTGTTCTGGGGTGGATTCGTGTCCGGCGTTGGTGTTGTGCTCGACGCGCTCGACGGTCCACTTGCACGAAGGCTCGGTACGGCCTCGGACAGGGGTGCCTTCCTCGACACGATGTCGGACCGGTTCGGCGAGATAGCTGTGTGGGTCGGAGTGTCTGTGTACCTCCGCGACGAGCCGCGCCTCCTCGTCCTGTGCATTGTCGCCCTGGCATTCTCGCTGTTGGTCCCCTATGTCCGATCGAAGGCAGAGGTGCTGGGTCTTGAGGGACGCGGGGGATGGATGGGGAGAGCCGAGCGAATGATCCTGATCCTTCTCGGAATGATTGCCGTTGGTCTTGGTCTGGAGATCATGGAAGCCCTGCTCTGGGTCTTCGTCGTGCTGACCGGCTTGACGGTTGCCCAGCGGATTCGCAAAACATGGCAGCAGCTCGAAGCGTGAAGGATTGGCTCACGTATCTTCCTTTCCGGTTCGTCGCGTTCATCTTCGGACTGTTCCCTGAGACCCTCGTACGCAATCTCGGGCTGTGGGCCGGTGGCATTGCATCGCGTCGAGCCGGGGAGAAGAGACGCCTCTTGACGAGCCACATGCGTCGAGCGTTGGAACCGTTGACCAGCGCTGAAGACCTGGATGCGGCCGTCGACGAGATGTACCGGTCGTACGGTCGATACTGGGCGGAGACGTTCTGGTTCAGGCCGCGACACTCCCGCCGCATCATCGACAGTGTGGATCGAATCAATTTCGATCCGGTGCTCAAGGCGCAGGCCGCTGATCGCGGGATTGTCTTTGCCGTGCCCCATGTCGGTAACTGGGAGATTGCGGGATTGATCGCTCGAGACCTCGGTCTCGACCTGATGGCGGTGGCTGAGCATCTGTCGAATCAGAAGATCACGGACTGGTTCTTCGACGTTCGTGCCGAGTTCGGTATCGATATCGTCCTGACATCTGATCCTGCCAGACGCTCGAAGATGGTGCGCAGATTGAGAGAGGGCGGTGCACTTGCGCTCCTCGCGGATCGGGATGTCACAGGCAAAGGTATCCCGGTGGAGTTCTTCGGGGAGCAGACAACAGTCCCAGCCGGACCCACCGCACTGGCTGAGTTGACCGACTCCGCTCTGATTCCTGTCGCGGTGTATTTCAAGGACGGTGCTGGATATCGCATTGAAGTTGGCGAGACCATCGAGATCCCTCCGGCAGACACTCGTGCCGAGAGGATTCGCCTCGGGTCCCAACTCGTGGCTGCCGCGTTGGAAGCGCAAATTCGTAAACAACCGTCGCAGTGGCACCTGTTCCAACCGAATTGGCCGTCTGACCGCGAACTCGGGGAAGGGACCGACACATGAAGATTGCGATGGTCTGCCCGTATGACCTCGGGCATCATGGAGGCGTTCAGGACCAGGCAATCCGGCTCACGCGATGGCTCTCGGAAGCCGGCCACGAGGTGGTGCTCGTTGGTCCGGGAGAACAGGGACCCGAGGGCTCGGTTCTGCTTGGACGGACAACCCGTGTCACCGCCAACCGGGCGACAACGCCCATCATCCTCAATCCGCGAGTGGGCCGCCGATTGAGGGAGGCCGTGGCCGACGCGGACGTGGTCCACGTTCACGAACCCCTGATGCCGATCGTTTCAGCTGCGGCGACATCCATCAAGGATCTCCCAACTGTCGGCACGTTCCACGCCGACCCTCCAACGTGGGCGAGGCGCGGCTACCGCATCGGGTCACCGGTGTGGCGTCGAGCCGTGCGGCGGCTCGACGTGATCACCACGGTGAGCGAAGTGTCCAGTTCAGCCATCACGCCATTCGCCCGGGCAAGGATCATCCCCAACGGGATCGACATCGCCGATTACGGGAGGGTGCCGAAGGTACGCAATCGTGTTGTGTTCCTCGGACGTGACGACGAGCGAAAGGGACTTCAGGTCCTCCTGGATGCGTGGCCGACCGTCAGCGAAGCGTTCCCGGACGCAGAACTGCACATCGTTGGCGCGGATAGAGACGATGCCCCACCGGGTGTCCAATTCCTGGGGAGGGTGTCTGAGGATGTCAAGATTCGGGAGCTCGGTGCAGCCGAGGTCTATTGTGCCCCGAACCTCGGAGGCGAGTCCTTTGGCATCGTGATTGCCGAAGGTATGGCATCGGGTTGTGCCGTCGTGGCCTCCGCCATTCCTGCATTTGTGAACGTTCTCGGTGACGCCGGCCTCCTGGTCGGTGCGGGTGACCCGACTTCCTTGGCCGGAGCGATCGTCGGAGTCCTTTCTGATCGTTCGATGCTGTCGGACAAGCAGAGTGCTGCTCGACTCGCGGTGTCACGCTTCGACGGCTCCATCGTTGCTGCTGAATACATCGCTGCGTATCAGGATGCCGTGAGCCGTCATCGGTCGTGAACGTACCTCTATCTCATGTAGAATTGGCTTACTCAACGAGGGATTCCAAATGTCACCGGAAGTCGGAACTGACAAGGTAAAACGCGGCCTCGCAGAAATGCTCAAGGGCGGCGTCATCATGGACGTCGTGAACGCCGAGCAGGCGAAGATCGCAGAAGACGCAGGCGCTTGCGCCGTAATGTCGCTCGAGCGGGTTCCCGCGGACATCCGTTCCCATGGCGGTATCGCCCGCATGGCGGATCCTGCACGCACGGAAGAGATCATTGCTGCGGTATCGATTCCCGTTATGGCGAAATCTCGAATCGGGCACTTCGTCGAAGCCCAGGTGCTTGAGTCGCTTGGTGTCGACTACATCGACGAGTCCGAAGTCCTCACACCGGTCGACACGAACCACATCGACAAGCACGGGTTCACTGTGCCTTTCGTCTGTGGAGCCAAGGATCTGGGAGAAGCGCTTCGGAGGATCGGTGAAGGGGCAGCGATGATCCGAACGAAGGGCGAACCCGGTACCGGCGACGTCGTCGAGGCCGTACGCCACATGCGGAAGATGAACACGCAGATTGCCTGGCTCACGACGCTGGGTCCCGACGAACTCATGAACGCCGCAAAGGAACTCAGGGCACCGTATGACCTCGTCAAGGAGATAGCCCAGACGGGCAAGCTCCCTGTCGTCAACTTCGCAGCGGGTGGCATCGCCACTCCGGCCGATGCCGCTTTGATGATGCAACTCGGATGCGACGGCATCTTCGTCGGATCCGGAGTCTTCAAGTCAGGCGAGCCTTCCGTACGGGCCAGGGCCATCGTGGAGGCAACGACGTTCTACCGTGATCCCGAGAAGATCGGCAAGGTTTCTCGAAACCTCGGCGAAGCCATGGTCGGCATCAACATCGATGAACTCCCACCGGCTGAGATGATGCAGAACCGCGGATCATGAGGATCGGCGTTCTCGCGCTTCAGGGCGACTTTCGCGAGCACGCCGAAATGCTCTCCTCGATCGGTGTCGAATCGATCGAGGTTCGTACTCCTGAGGAACTCGACACGGTCGAGGCACTGGTGATTCCGGGTGGCGAATCGACGACGATCGGACGGCTTGCATCCATTTACGGACTCATCGATCCCATACGGGAACGCTGTGCAGACGGAATGCCGGTCCTCGGGACCTGTGCAGGGATGATCTTCCTGTCCTCTTCGACGGTGGAAGGCAATCAGCCCCAGCTGGGTGTGCTCGATGCGCGTGTGCGCCGAAACGCCTTCGGACGACAGGTTGATTCCTTCGAGGCGGACATGGACGTGGTCGGTCTCGACGAACCCATGCATGCGGTGTTCATCAGAGCGCCGTGGATGGACAAGATCGGGTCCGACGTCGAGGTGCTGGCGGAGGTGACGGATACCCAGGGAGAGACACATCCTGTTTTGGTCCGTCAGGGTCGTATCCTCGCCACGTCGTTCCACCCCGAGTTGACATCTGACACGCGATTGCATGAGATGTTGGTCGAACTCACAAAGGAGTCGTGAGGAGTTCCCATGGCAGGTCATTCGAAATGGGCGAACATCAAGCACCGCAAGGGAAGGCAGGACGCCAAGCGGGGCAAGCTGTTCGCAAAACTGATCAAGGGCATCGAGTCCGCGGCTCGCACCGGCGGTGCCGACATCGACTCGAATCCGACGCTTGCGACCGCCATCCAGAAGGCCAAGGACAACTCGGTTCCCAAGGACAACATCGAACGCGCCGTCGCCCGTGGGGCCGGCGACGTTGACGGTGTCGACTACATAGAAGCCTTCTACGAGGGATACGCACCCGGGGGAGTGGCGCTCTACGTGCAGATCCTCACGGACAATCGGAATCGGGCAGCGTCCGATATCCGGTCGACGTTCTCCAAGAACGGCGGAAACCTCGGGGAACCCGGTTCTGTCGGCTATCTCTTCGAACAGAGGGGATACATTCTCGCCACGGGCGACGAGGACACCGTGATGATGGCCGCCCTCGAAGGGGGAGCGGAGGACATAACCGAAGCGGGGGACCAGTGGGAGATCGTCTGTGCTCCGACAGATCTCCAGACCGTGAGGGCGGAGCTCGAAGGAGCGGGCGTACAGATCGACTCGGGAGATGTCACGTACCTGCCCTCCACGTCGGTCGCATTGACTGAGCAGTCGGCACCGAAAGTGCTGCGTCTTGTCGACGCACTCGAGGATCTCGACGATGTCCAGGCGGTCTTCGCCAACTTCGACATTCCCGACGACATCCTCGAAACCCTCGAATAGACCTCCTACACCCCGGGGGGACTGCGAACCAGCGCACCCTCTGCAGGTCCCCCTTTGATGGGGGGACGGATGAGGAGCGAAGCGACGAGTCAGGGGGGTGATGCTGAGACCTGATGCCTGAGACCCGAACTCCTTCTGCATCCCCCTTCTGGCTCGCAAGCTCGCCCGTCCTCCCACCAGGGGAGGACATCGCTGAGAGGCCACCAAACAGCGGTTTCAGGTCGATTGGGGGAAGCGTGATCCTGCGAACCCGGTGGGGCACGATTCCGCGATCATCATCCTTCGAGCCACGGTGCTCTCTTGTCCCGAAAGCGAGCCAGGCGTACGATGTTCGTAGCGATGCCGTACGAAGAAACACCTTCAACGAGGAAGGCCAGGGCACTCTTCTCAACCGTGCT
>JBDLJV010000044.1:0-14577 GCA_039714175.1 Actinomycetota bacterium | reverse complement strand
GCAACGGACAAGAATCCGGCGCCCAACATGAGCAAACCCAGGACATACATCGTTCCGAGCGGCAGTCGCTTGGCCACGCGACCTGCGAATGCCACACCCACGGAGCCAATTGCTGCTTGGGCGGCGAAGAAAAGAGCAACTTGCTGGCTTCCTTCGGCCAGTGTCAACCCCTGGGTCACATCCATGCCCAGAACTTCCGACGCGACGAACAGCACGAGCAGCGCCTCCAGAGGCTGGAACACGAGGTTCGTAATCGTTCCGCCGAGGGTGGCCCATCGCAAACGTTTGTCAGCGAAAAGCACAGAGAGTCCAGAGCTGATCGCTGAGAGGAAGCGTTCGTGCTGAGGCGTTGGAACTTGCTTGATCGGCCTGACGAATGTGAGGAGAATCGCTGACACGACGAACGTTGCGGCGTTGATGCCGAATGCGACAGCAAAACCGCCGGCGAGGGCGATGATCATGCCTCCAACGAGCGGCGCAGCGCTCAGCGACAGCGTCCTCGCGATTCCCAACTGCGTGTTGGCTCGGACGAGATCCTCTTCGAGAAGAGATCGGGTCATGTACGACTGGAGACCCGAATCGAACAGAACCGCCATGGCACCCGCCAGGAAAGCAACCCCGAACACGATCGTTTCATGGATCCAGCCGCCGTACGACCCGATGGCCAGAAGCAAGAACGCTACGGCCCGGACGAGGTCGACACCGATGAGCGTCGCCCCCAGCCGCCTTCGACGGTCGAGGAACACGCCTGCCGCCAGGCCGAAGAGGAGCATGGGGAGTGTTTCTGCCGCAGCGGTCAGCCCGAGGTCGAATGCGTCACCGGTCAGGGCGAGGACAAACCAGGGGAGCGTGAAGAACGCGATGTAGTCGCCGAATAGCGACACGGCCTGTCCCCCCACAAGTGGGATCAGGTTCCGCTTGGCCGTCGACGTGTGGCGATCGGACGGGATCCCTACCGGATCTACGGTTTCCACGAGATTGCATCGTAGCGGTTCGTTCCCGCCTGAAGCGGGGACATCTTCGTTTCAGCGGTCGGGTAGCCTGTCGGTATCGATTGCGGAGACCATGGCCCAGATACAGGACATCCCCAAACTCATCACCGAGTTCGTGGAACTCGCCAAGGAGTACCTACTCCAGGAGACCGTCGAACCGGCTAAGAAGCTCGGGCATTTCGCCGGGTACTCCCTTGGAGCTGCAGCCATCTGGGCGCTGGCGCTGATCCTCTTGTCCGTTGCCGGACTGCGTGCCCTGATCGATGTCCTGCCCTCCGGCGCGTATTGGGAAGCGCTCGGCTACATCATCTTCGTTGTCATCCTTGTCGCCTTCATCGCTCTTCTTGTCAAGTTGGTTCCTGACCGTGGGGTCCACGACCCGGAGCCTGCAACCGAGGAAACCGGAGGCCCTTCATGACCGTTCAGAAGGCTGACCTAGAGGCCAAGCTCAGAGAGATCGAAGGCGTCGTGACAGACGTTGAAGATGACGCGAAGTCGAATGCACGAACCATCGTCCTCGTCGTCGGCGCTGTTGCTGTCGGCGTCGTCGCATTGACGATCTGGCGTTCCCGTCGCTCCAAGATTCGCGTTGAGGTGTACAGCTAGTGTTCCGTCCGCTCAAGCAGATCTACCGGCGCTGGTGGTACCGCCGATTCCATCCCATGACCCGAATCGGGTGGGCGATGGCCACATCGGGCAAGTCACGTACGACAACGATGACGCTCGCCGGTCTCGGACTCGCCGCCGCTGGTCTCTTTGCTCGACCGAAGGGACAACGCAACGTGCTCTATCGCGGAACCATCGAACCCGGTTCAACCACGAGAATCCGCGTGCTGTCCAATGACACCGTGATCCACGACGCTACCTACGAGGGCTGAGAATGTACGGAAAAGGCAAGCAGTGGGTACGAATCGTGATCTGGTTCGTTGTTGCCATGATGGTCCTCACGCTCATGGCCGCACTCCTCCCGAGCCTGGGATGAGTCGGACCGGGCAACCTTTCGAGCCCGGAGATCCCTGCCTTCTCTCGGATGTGAAGGGCCGCGACTTCCTGCTCAGCCTCGACGAGGCCAAGACGTTCCAATTCGACAAGGGTGTAGTCCCGCACGCACAGATCATCGGTCTGCCGGAAGGATCGACACTCCGCTCATCCAAAGGGGCTGCCCTCGTTGCCATGCGGCCGCGCCTGACAGACCATGTGCTTCGCATGAAGCGCGGAGCAGCCGTCATTTATCCGAAGGATGCCGGGGCGCTTCTCATGTGGGCAGACATTGCCCCTGGTTGCAACGTCATCGAGGCAGGCACCGGTTCTGGCGCCCTGACGATCGCACTCTCGCGAGCTGTCGGCCCTTCAGGCCGAGTTGTCAGCGTTGAACGCCGCGCCGATCACATCACGCACGCCAGACGACTCATCGAATCGTTCACGGACGGATTCCCTGACAACCTCGATCTGAGAGTCGGTGAGGTCGAGGATGTGCTCATCGATTCCAAAGCAGATCGCATCGTGCTCGATCTGCCGGAGCCCTGGTCAGCGGTTCCTCTGGCAGCAGCAGCCCTTCCCGGCGGTGGCGTGCTTGCCTGCTACCTGCCAACCATTCCCCAGGTCGAACAGTTGAGACTCGCTCTGAAAGAGGCAAAGGTGTTCACCGGAGCAGAGACGTTCGAGGTTCTCCACCGAACGTGGACGATCGACGGACGCAGCGTTCGGCCCGATCATCGGATGGTCGGCCATACCGGGTTCCTGACCATCGCCCGAAGACGATTGCCGATCGAAGACGAATCAAACCGAAACGATCCTCCAACGTGAAAAAACCCGGGATGGACCCGGGTTCGTTCAATGGATGTTCTTCGGTTACGGCTCTATGTAGATGCACTCACCGGGGCACTCTTCTGCAGACTCAACAACCATGTCCATCTGGTCATCGGGGAAGTTCGCCATACCCTTGGCGCCCTCCGGGTTCCCTTCGGAATCGGCGAAGATCTTGTCGCCTTCCTTCACATACGCGAGCCCGTCATCGAGCATTACGAACACATCGGGGGCGATCTCTTCGCACAGGCCGTCTCCGGTACAAAGATCCTGATCGATCCAGACCTTCATCATGATTCCTTTGCAATTGACTGAGAAAGACGTCCCATTCGGACGTCGCTACTCAATCTAATCGCACTGCGTCCGATATTGACAGAATGGAGTTCTACACTCGATTGCAGGGAACGCACGACGATCGACCGGGCGAGGAGGTCGAGATGTCAGACAAAGAGATGCCAGCGGGTCGGGCAGAAATCCAGATGCTTGAAGAGGAGATCGCCGTCCTTCGGCGCAGACTCCAGGACGCACCTCGGCGCGTACGGCTCCTCGAGGAGCGCCTTCTCGATGTTCGCGGTCAACTCGCTCAAGCCACCAGCCAGAATGACAAGCTGACAACTGTGCTCTCCGAGACACGCGAACAACTCGCACTGCTGCGCGACGAGGTCGAGAAGCTCACGGCACCGCCAAATCCTTTCGGGACCGTCCTCGGCCTGAATACGGACGGCACCGTCGACGTTCTCACGTCCGGCCGAAAGCTCAGGGTCGCCGTCGAGCCCACCGTCGAGGTCAAGGCACTGGAGCGAGGCCAGGAAGTGATCCTCAATGAGGCGTTCAACATCGTCGAGGCCCGAGAGTACGAACCAACCGGCGAGATCGCGACGATCAAGGAATTGCTGGGAGATGACAGGCTCATAGTCCTCGGCAGGGGAGATGAGGAGCGCGTCGTGACACGCGGGGCTCCGATGCTGGGCGAGTACATCCGCACCGGTGATCTCGTCATGCTCGATTCCAAGACCGGGATCGCACTCGAGAAACTCGCGCGTCCGGAGGTCGAGGAACTCATCCTCGAGGAAGTTCCCGACATCACCTACGCCAACATCGGAGGTCTCGGCTCCCAGATCGAGATCATCCAGGATGCGATCGAACTGCCGTATGTCCATCGGGAACGCTTCAAGAGCTATGACCTCCAAGCGCCGAAGGGCGTGCTGCTCTACGGCCCTCCGGGCTGCGGCAAAACGCTCATCGCCAAGGCAGTTGCAAACTCTCTGGCAAGGACCGTTGCCGAGAACACCGGATCTGACGACAGCCGTTCCTATTTCCTCAACATCAAGGGCCCCGAGCTTCTGAACAAGTACGTGGGGGAGACCGAGAGGCAGATCCGCCTCATCTTCCAACGTGCCAAGGAGAAGTCGGACGAAGGTGTCCCGGTCATCGTGTTCTTCGACGAGATGGACTCGCTCTTCCGCACCAGGGGTACCGGCGTGTCCTCTGATGTCGAGTCGACGATCGTGCCGCAGCTCCTCAGCGAGCTGGATGGCGTCGAATCACTCAAGAACGTCATCGTCATCGGTGCATCGAACAGGGAAGATCTCATCGATCCTGCCATCCTCAGACCGGGCAGACTCGATGTCAAGATCAAGATCGAAAGGCCGAACAAGGAAGCCGCGCGCAAGATCTTTGGGATCTATCTGACCAGCACCCTGCCCTTCGACGAAACCGCAGTATCGGCCTTCGACTCGATCGACACCTTCATCGAGCACCTGATCGCTGAGGCAACCGAGGCCATGTACGCGGAAGGTCCCGAGAATCGTTTCCTCGAGGTCACCTACGCGAACGGAGACCGCGAGGAGCTGTACTTCAAGGATTTCGCGTCCGGAGCCATGATCGAGAACATCGTCCGGCGAGCCAAGAAGGACGCCATCAAGCGCGAAATCGCCCAAGAGGGCGAGGGTCTACGCCTCGAGGACCTCATCGGGGCGATCAGGCAGGAGTTCCGCGAGCACGAGGATCTGCCCAACACCACCAATCCCGATGATTGGGCGAGGATCTCGGGCAAGAAGGGTGAGCGGATCGTGTACGTTCGCACGCTCATCGAAGGCGAGGGAGACCAGCGCTCCATCGAAGCGGTCTCGCCCGGCCAGTATCTGTGATCATGCCCGAGCAACAGGTTCTCGGGACCGAGATCGAGTACGGGATCACGATCACAAGTGATCCCGCGTTCAATCCGGTTGCCGCGTCGACGGCCGTAGTCAACGCCCACGCGATGGGCGCAGACCGCATTCGCTGGTCCTACGACGAGGAGTCACCCGGCCGTGACGCCCGCGGATTCATGGTGGGGCAGATACCGATCGATGAACTCGATTCAGGCCTGGTGAACGCGGTGCTGCCGAACGGTGCACGTCTCTACGTCGACCACGCACATCCCGAGTATTCGACTCCCGAATGCGCTGATCCGCTCGAGGCCACGCTCCACGACAAGGCCGGCGAACTCATCATGCACCGGGCAGCCGGCAGGGTGAACGAATCACTCCAGGACGGTCGGAGGCTGATCCTTCACAAGAACAACTCCGACGGCAAGGGCAACTCCTACGGAGCCCATGAGAACTTCCTTGTCCCACGCTCGGTTCCGTTCGGGGACATCGTCCATCACTTCACGGCCTTTCTGGTATCTCGTCAGATCCTTACCGGATCCGGCAAGGTGGGATCCGAACACGGACGCGAACCCGTGCCGTACCAGCTGACGCAGCGGGCAGACTTCTTCGAGGAGGAGGTCGGACTCGAGACCACGCTCAAGCGTCCGATCATCAACACGCGAGACGAACCCCACGCCGATCCCGGCAAGTACCGCCGACTCCACGTCATCTTCGGTGACGCGACCATGTCCGAGGTGCAGACCTTCGTGAAGCTCGGGTCTGCCGCTCTCATGCTCCAAGCCCTTGCTGACGACGCCCTTCGGGAACCAATACGACTCGCGGCACCTGTGCCAGCGGTGACAACTGTCTCCCATGACCTGTCAGGAACCGCCTCCCTTGAACTCGTCGACGGATCGCACACATCGGCTTTGGAGTTGCAGTGGACCTACCTCGATCTACTGACGGACTACGTCGATTCGGCTGACACATCGCCGGTCTACAAACAGGTGATCTCGGAGTGGCGCGACATCCTCGAAGATTTCGACAAGGGTCACGACGCACTTGCGGACAGGCTCGACTGGGCAGCGAAACTGCGCATCATCAACGCGTATCGTGAACGTGACGGGCTCGGCTGGGACGATCCCAAGCTCGCGCTCCTCGATCTCCAGTATCACGATATCGACCCTTCAAGGGGCTTGTATCACCGCCTCGTTGCGTCAGGACGGATGCGACGCCTCTTCACGAACGACGACGTCGAGCAAGCAGCATCCACACCTCCAGCCTCCACCCGCGCATGGTTCAGAGGGGAGTGCATCAGGAGGTATCCGGGACAGGTCGTAGCTGCGAACTGGGATTCACTCGTATTCGACGTGGGTCAATCGAATCTCGTTCGCGTCCCTATGATGGAACCGCTGCGAGGGTCACGTGCCCTCGTTGAAGAACTGCTGGATGCAAGCCCGGATGCGGCTGCACTTGTCGACAGACTCGGAGGCACACATGACTGAACGAGAACGACGATCGAGTGGTTCCGATCGGACCAGTGACGAGGTTCAGGACGCTCCTGCTGCGCGCGGCGAGGAAGTTGCGGACAAGATCGATGACCTCCTCGAAGAGATCGACACCGTGCTCGAGGAGAATGCCGAGGAGTTTGTCAAGAACTACGTACAGAAGGGCGGCGAGTGAAGCCGGACTCGGCCGGTATCGGCCCACTCCGGGTCGGCGAGCCGGTCGCTGACGGGTCGTTCCTTTCTGCTCTTGAACACCGGGGGCTTGCTCCCGAGTGGCAATTCGACACGGCACCGACCGAGGCAATCCCCGTGGCAACGACGGTGCTGGCCCTCACATGGTCCGGCGGCGTTCTCATGGCAGGCGACAGGCGCGCAACCGCTGGCAACTGGATCGCACACAGACGCGTCCGCAAGGTCTATGCCTCAGATGAATACTCTGCAGTTGCGATCTCAGGCACCGCAGGCATGGCGGTCGAGCTGATCAAGCTCTTCCAGACCGAACTGGAGCACTACGAGAAGATCGAGGGAACCCGCCTGAGCCTCGAAGGCAAGGCGAACTTCCTCGCCCGCATGGTTCGCGGCAACCTTGCATTGGCATTCCAGGGTCTCGTCGTCATCCCGCTCTTCTGCGGTTTTGACGAGGCCAACGATGTCGGACGACTGTTCTCGTTCGATGTGGTCGGAGGCCGGTACGATGAGCTCGATTATGCAACAACGGGCTCAGGTGGAGCAGAGGCCAAGGCGTTCCTGAAATCTGAATGGACCAGCGGCGTCGACAGACAGGGAGCCCTCGCCCTCGCCGTCGAAGCCCTTGTCGCTGCCGCTGAGGAGGATGCAGCAACCGGAGGGCCGGACATCAAGCGAGGCATCTACCCGAACATCCTGACCGTCACATCCGACGGTGTCCAGGAGATAGAGGACGATGAGATTGCCCAGATCGCCACACGCGTGTTGGAGGGTCGACCGTGACAGCACCGTTCTACGTACCACCCGAACAACTCGTCAAGGACCGCGCTGACTTCGCACGGAAGGGAATCGGACGGGGAAGACCCATTGTTGTCCTCCAACTCGAGTCGGGGATTCTCCTCATTGGCGAGAATCCTTCGCCCTCCCTCCGGAAGATCGGGGAGGTCTACGACCGAATCGCATTCGCTGGAGTTGGTCGATTCAACGAGTTCGAGACGCTTCGCGTCGCCGGTATTCGGTACGCCGACTTGAAGGGATTCTCATACGCGCGACGGGATGTCACGGGTAAGAGCCTCGCCAATGCATACAGCCAAACGCTCGGGCAGATCTTCAGCCACGAGGTGAAACCCTACGAAGTCGACATCCTCGTTGCTGAGCTCGGCGACGACCTCGCTTCGGACAAGCTCTTCCGCATCCAGTTCGACGGAACACTGAGAGACGCCAGAGCCATCGCTGTTCTTGGTGCGAGTGAGGACGCGATCACCGACGCGCTCACCGCCTCTGTGACCCCGGATCTCGACGTCGGGGAGGCTGCCCGAAAGGCAGCTGAAGCGATCCAGAGCGCCGAGGGCCGCGAGATCGAGATCGACGCGTGGGAAACGGGCTTCCTCGACCGTACTGAAGAACACAGGACCTTCCGGCGGCTCGAAGCCGCAGAGATCCACGCGGCTTTCGCCGGCTAGCGGCTACCCGACCCGATTCTGTGTTGTACGCTGACAGCGTGCAGCGAAGGATCTTCGGTATTGAGAACGAATACGGAGTGACCTGCGTACTGCGGGGCCAGAGAAGACTGTCCCCCGACGAGGTCGCCCGCTATCTCTTCCGGCGCGTTGTGTCCTGGGGTAGATCATCGAACGTGTTCCTCGAGAACGGATCCCGCCTCTACCTCGACGTTGGTAGCCATCCCGAGTACGCAACCCCGGAATGTGACAGCCTCTATGACGTCGTTGCTCATGACAAAGCGGGAGAGAGGATTCTCGAAGGTCTGGTCGAGTCAGCCGAGCAGCGCCTCGCGGAGGAAGGTATCCGCGGGGACATCTACCTGTATCGCAACAATACGGACTCCGCCGGGAACTCGTACGGATGCCATGAGAACTACCTCATTCGCCGGCACGCAGACTTCCAGCGCACGATCGATACCTTGATTCCCTATCTCGTGACGCGCCAGATCTGGTCAGGAGCGGGCAAGCTGTTGAACACGGCGAGGGGAACCATCTACTCGATCGCCCAACGAGCAGAGCACATATGGGAGGGGAGCTCCTCAGCGACGACTCGGTCGAGGCCGATCATCAATACTCGTGACGAGCCCCACGCCGATGCCGAACGCTATCGACGTCTTCACGTCATCGCTGGCGATTCGAACATGTCCGAGTACGCCACGTACGCGAAGATGGGGGCAACTGTCGCCCTGCTCCAGATGCTCGAAGATGAGGTTGTCTTCCGCGATCTCACGTTGGAGAATCCCATCCGCGCGATCCGAGAGATCAGCCATGACACGACCTGTCGTCGTCGTGTCCGGCTCGCAAACGGTCGAGAACTGTCCGCTCTCGACATTCAATGGGAGTACCTCGAGCGTGTCATGCGATATACGCGGACCACGGGGGTCGCCCCCGAGATCGAACGCGCCGTCTCGATGTGGGAGCACCTCCTTACCGGGCTCGAGAAGGACCCCATGACACTGCACAGGGAGGTCGACTGGGTAGCCAAGCGCCATCTCATGGATCGATACAGCCGCAAACACGACCTCGCGTTGTCCTCGCCGCGGCTCGCCCTCATCGACCTCAACTATCACGACGTGAATCGACAGCGTGGGCTCTACTACAAGATGGAGAACGCCGGCCTCATGGATCGAATCGTCACGGACCAGGCGATCAACGAGGCAATGGTGCGGCCGCCCGCCACGACAAGGGCTCGATTGCGGGGAGAGTTCATCAAGGCAGCCAAGGCCAAACGTCGGGACTTCACTGTTGATTGGGTCCATCTCAAACTGAACGACCAGGCACAGCGGACTGTTCTGTGCAAGGACCCGTTCAAGGCGTACGACGAGCGCGTTGATCGCCTCATCGAGAGCCTCTGACAGTTCTTCCACACGGCCCCGGTTCCCGATACGCTGCTTGGGATGCAGAAAGTGATCGAACGTATCCTGAATCTCCTGGCATTCCTGCTGACAGTCGGCAGACCTGTCACTGCCGATGAGATCCGGAACACGGTCAAGGGATACGACCAACCGTCAGACGAAGCTTTCAGACGCACGTTCGAACGCGACAAGGATCTTCTCCGAACTCTCGGTGTGCCGCTCACACTCAGCCACACCGACATCTGGGAGGTAGAACTCGGCTACGTGATTCCGTCTGATGAGTACGCAATCGACGATCCCAGATTGACGGACGAGGAACGCTCAGCCCTGCTCCTCGCCGCGCAGGCCGTTCGCTTCGGTGGACAGGCAACCGAGGCGGCGGCGATCTTCAAGCTCGGTGGCGCGTCGGGACCCACAGGTGGCGCCATCGCTGCGGACCTCGGACACGGCCTCGATCTCCTCGGGCAGCTCTTCGAGGCGGTCACCGATCGGCATCGCGTCCTGTTCTCCTACACGGGCAAGCCCCGCACAGTTGAACCATTCGGTCTGGGTCATCGGTTCGGCCACTGGTATCTGCTCGCCCCTGAAGCTGGTCTTCGCGAACCGATCAAGGCCTTCCGAGTAGATCGCATGACCGAGGTCAAGATCGATGAATCCGGAGGGACCTTCGAGCGACCGAAGAGTTTCGATCCCGAAAGCGCCTTGCCGGACATCGGAACAGCAACCAGTGAGTCGGCTGTCACAGCCCGCGTTCGTTTCGATGCCGACATCGCAGGTATCGCCATGCATCAAGCGGTCGCAAGCCGGGAGATCTCACGAGATGACAACGCTGTCGTCGTTGAGGTGGCTGTCGGCTCCGAATCCGGATTCATCGGATGGATCCTCGGTTTCGACGACAAAGCAGTGATCGAATCTCCTCCTGAGCTCGTGGCGACGTTCCTCGCAGCAGTGGGTGGTGCCTCATGAGCTCCGAAAAGACGGCACGTCGCCTCTCACGCATCCTCGCTGTCCTTCCCTGGATCATCGAACACGACGGTGACAGCATCGAAGGGTTGATCGAGCGATTCGGCTACAGGAACAAGGCGGATCTGGTCAAGGACCTGCACCTCGTCTTCATGACGGGCCTCCCCGGCTACGGTCCCGGCGATCTCATCGATGTCGATATCTACGAGGATGAGGTCTTTGTCGACGCAGCCGACTACTTCGCACGACCGCTCAGGCTCACGGCGCCTGAGGCTCTCGGTCTGCTCGCTGCAGGTATGACGTTCATCGAGTCCGATCAGGCACCGCCAGCCCTGGAATCTGCCGTGAGGAAACTGTCAACGGCGCTCGTACCCGACGTCGATTCATTCGTGCACTTCGATGTCCCCACACCCGAGTCGGTAGCCCTCCTGAGGGAAGCCATCGACAACAGACAGGTCATCGCCATCGAGTACGTGGCGATCTCGACGAACGAACGCACCATTCGGGAGGTAGAGGGCGATTCCGTGTTCTTCAACCTTGGCAACTGGTACCTGCGCGGATGGTGTCGTCTCGCCGGCGCAGAGCGGGTATTCCGCGTGGATCGAATCGCCGAGATCAACCTTACGGGAGAGCTCTACAGCCTCGATGAAGCACCAATAGAGAGCATCGTGCAATACCGTCCCGACACCGATGATGCACACGTGAGTTTCACCATTGGTCCAGCCTCACGGTGGGTCACCGAGTACTACCCAACTGATGTCGTCGAACTCGACTCAGGAGATCAACGAGTCACGATGTCCGTCTCTGATCCGCTTGTTGCTGCGAGATTGCTCATCCGCCTCGGAAAGTCCGCTTCTGACATCGAGGGTCAGGAAGTCGTCGAAGCCATGGATGTGCTTCGTGAGCGCATCGCGTCACGGTACGAACGCACAGAATGACTACCCGGTGAATAGTCCTTTACTAGCTCACCCAGCTGCCGATGTCTCTAGAGACACAGGCCACTGGAGAGGCAATGACCACGATCAGGACAACATGTCAGAGCTGCGGAGACGTTGAACTCTCCACTTCGGACATTGCTCTCGAGTTGACGGGTGCCGGCGACGCGGGCTCCTACCGATTCTCATGCCCTGCGTGTCGTTCCGAGCAGGTACGTCCAGCGACTCGTAGGGTCGTAAGCATTCTGCTGGCAACCGGAGTGAGTTACGAGATCGTGCTCTCCGCTGGTCCCATCACGGAGACCGAGATCGATTGCTTCGTTGAGATGCTCGACGAAGACGACTGGTTCAACCAACTCTCCGCTGCGAGCTGATAGTCGTTTGTCGTTCATCGTTTGTCGTTCATCGTTTGTCGTTCGTCGTTGATCGTTCGGGCTAGTACCTTTCGCACATGGGTTCAGTCGGATTCGGAGAGATCGCTCTCATCGCCATCGTTGCGCTCCTGGTCTTCGGACCTGAGCGTCTTCCGGAGTTGTCGCGCAAGGCGGGGGAGCTCATGACGAAGGCTCGGGAAGCGACGAAGACCTTCACAGACGCCCTTGACAGCGAATTCGAGGATTCGTCAGCGCCGATCCGATCGCTCAAAGCCGACTTCGATGCGACGAAGGACGAGTTGTCGAACGCCGCGAGCACGGTACTCAACTTCGATGCAGCACCAACCTCGGATACCTCCGATGCCTCACCAGCCGTCGAATCGGATCCGGTTGCCGATGCCGACGAAGAGGACGCTGAGTGACGACAAGCCGCATGGCGATGACCACGCATCTCCAGGAGCTGCGCTCGCGGCTCTTCAGATTGTCGATCGCCATCGCTGTCGGAACGTTCGTGGCTTTCTTCTTCCACGACCAGCTGCTTGACCTGATAGTCGAGCCGTACAAGCTCTCGGTCGGTAACGACGCGTTGCCGTTCTTCAAGGTCACAGACGCCTTTTCGGCCGTGATGCGTGTCAGCCTGCTCGGCGGCGTTGTGCTGGCATCTCCCGTCGTGCTGTATCAATTGTGGCGGTTCATCGCTCCCGCCTTGACCAAGAAGGAGAAGCGGTGGGCGTATCCACTGTCCGGTGTGTTCGCCCTGCTGTTCCTTGCAGGCATAGCAGTTGGTTACGTAGCCCTCGAGCGCGGGCTTGTGTTCCTACTCGACTTCGGCGGAGACGCTCTTCAACCCCTGATCGGTGTTGACGCGTACCTGAGATTCGCCACCCGCTTCATCCTCGCATTCGGCATCGCTTTCGAATTCCCCGTGTTCCTCTTCGCCGCTGCAGCCATGGGCGTGCTCAGTAGCCAGACACTCCGATCCAATCGAAGATGGGCTGTTGTGATCATCCTCGTGGCGGCCGCAGTCATCACGCCGTCGGGCGACCCCATGACACTGATGATGCTCGCCGGACCCTTGTATCTCCTGTACGAAATCGCGATCCTCGCCATCAGATTCATTCTCAGGAAGTGACCCGGTGACATCGTCAGTCCTCGACGCCTTCATCGACGGCATCCCATTCGTACCCGATGCATTCCAGATCGATGCGCTGACCTCCGTCGATGCGGGTCGTTCGGTTGTTGTGACGGCACCGACGGGTGCTGGCAAGACACTTGTCGCTGATGGATCCATTGCCGTAACCCTGGCAAAGGGTCTCCGAGCGTTCTACACGACTCCGATCAAGGCACTCTCGAATCAGAAGTTCAACGATCTGACATCGGTCCACGGACATGAGAACGTGGGACTCCTCACTGGCGACAACGTAATCAACGGCGACGCACCGATCATCGTGATGACGACCGAGGTGCTCCGGAACATGATCTATGAGGGGTCATCTGCGCTCGACGACCTCGGTCTCGTCGTCCTCGATGAGGTGCACTATCTCGCGGACCGGCATCGAGGATCCGTCTGGGAAGAGATCATCATCCACCTCTCGAAGAGCATCCAACTCGTTTGTTTGTCTGCGACCGTCGCCAATCCGGAAGAGTTCACCGACTGGGTGCGCGAACGCAGGGGAGCGTGTGACCTTGTTGTAGAAACGGAACGACCCGTTCCGCTGACGTCGATGTACATGTGGAGAGACAAGCACCGCGAGAGCCAGATCGCCATGGCTCCGGTCTTCGGCAAGAACGGACGCCCGAATGGCGCCATCAGAAAGATGCTCACGTCGTCCAAGGGACGTCACCGAAGGTTCTCAACGCCTCGCCGCGTCTCCGTCGTGCGGGAACTCGATCACAACGGGCTACTGCCGTGTATCTACTTCGTGTTCTCCCGGAAGGGCTGCGACCAGACAGCCCATGAAATAGCGCACGCATCGTTCGACTTCACGTCAGCCGAGGAGCGAACCACGATCCGGGCCATCGCCGAAGCACACGTGGCCCATCTCAGTGCGAATGATCTCACCGTGCTTGGCTACGAGCGCTGGCTCAGCGTTCTCGAGCGAGGTGTGGCCTCCCACCATGCGGGCCTCATTCCAGCGTTCAAGGAAACGGTCGAGGAACTCTTCGTGCGGGGCTTGGTGAAGGTTGTGGCTGCGACCGAGACCTTGGCCCTCGGCATCAACATGCCCGCACGAACCGTCGTTCTCGATTCTCTCAGCAAGTTCGATGGTGAGAGCCACGAACCGCTCAGGCCGAGCGACTACACCCAGCTCACCGGCCGGGCAGGCAGACGTGGCATCGACACCGAAGGAACGGCCATCGTGCTGTACAGCTCGTATGTGCCGTTCGATCGCGTGTCAGCAATTGCAGCGAAAGGTTCCAACCCCCTCCGGTCCTCATTCGCTCCCACCTACAACATGGCGGTGAATCTCATCGCCAGGTACGACAAGCAAACAGCGCACCAACTGCTCGACGCCTCGTTCGCCAACTTCTCGGTGGAACAGCGCTCGGAACAGCTGCGTCAGAATCTGTCGGATCGGAAGGCTGACCTGGCGACGTTCAGGGCGGCCGCCGAGTGCGACCGCGGTGATATCTGGGCGATCAGGGACCCCGGAGCAGGCTCATCGTCCCGCAAGGCCGACACCAACCTGCTCCAGATCGGCTCCATCATCGAGTTCAAAGGGACACAACTCGTCCTTCTCGGCCGATCATGGGGAGGAGGGCATCCGAAACTGCTGCTCACAGATGCGGCAGGCAAGCGCACGATGATCCGGGTACGTGACCT
>JBDLJV010000043.1:0-14849 GCA_039714175.1 Actinomycetota bacterium | reverse complement strand
CGGATTCAGGAGGAATGGCAACGTGACAGAGAACACTTTCGTAATGGTCAAGCCCGATGGCGTAGCGCGTGGACTGGTGGGCGAGGTTGTCTCGCGCTTCGAGCGCAAGGGTTTCACGCTCGAGAAGATGCGCATGCTGACGATCAGCGAAGAGATGGCAGGGCGTCACTACGCCGAGCACACCGAGAAGCCCTTCTTCGGCGAGCTTGTCGACTTCATCACCTCCGGTCCGGTCGTAGCCATGGAGTGGTCCGGCGAAGGAGCTGTCGCGGTGTCCAGGACCCTCATGGGCACGACCAATCCTGCGGAGGCAGCCCCGGGAACGATCCGAGGGGATTTCGGCACGATCATCACGAACAACATCGTGCACGGATCCGACTCGGTCGACAGCGCGGAGCGCGAACTCGGAATCTTCTTCGGCTAACACCGTCGTGGCCTTTTTTGGGCCGATTACGTACTTGCTGGTTACACTTATCGCAATCACGCCAGGAAGTCTCTCTTGAACAACCTTCTGTCATTCGCTGGCCGGGACATGGCCGTTGATCTGGGTACCGCAAACACCCTTGTATTCGTGCGCGGCCAGGGCATCGTGCTCAACGAACCGTCGGTGGTGGCGATCAACACGCGGGACAACCGACCGCTCGAGGTTGGCATGGCCGCCAAGCGAATGATCGGCCGTACGCCGTCGTACATCCAGGCCATCCGACCGCTGCGCGACGGAGTCATTGCCGACTTCGATGTGACAGAGAAGATGCTTCGCTATTTCATCGACAAGGTGCACACCGGCCGCTTCGCTGCTCGGCCGCGCATCGTCATCTGCGTTCCTTCCGGGATCACAGCGGTTGAACGCCGTGCGGTTGAAGAGGCCGCCTATCACGCCGGAGCGCGCAAGGCATACACCATCGAAGAACCGATGGCTGCCGCGATCGGTGTTGGGCTTCCGGTGCATGAGCCGACCGGCTCGATGGTCATCGATATCGGTGGTGGGACCACAGAGGTGGCCGTCATTTCGCTCGGTGGCATCGTCGTGTCGAAATCCATCCGCATCGGTGGTGATGAACTCGACGAAGCGATCATCCAGTGGGTCAAGAAGGAATACTCCCTGATGCTCGGCGAACGGACGGCCGAGCAGGTGAAGATGGCGATCGGCTCTGCCTGGCCCTACACCGACGAACCGGCCGCAGAAGTTCGCGGGCGAGACCTCATCTCAGGTCTCCCCAAGACGATCGTTCTCTCGAGCGCCGAGATGCGAGAGGCAATCGAAGAGCCTGTCGAAGCGATCGTCGATTCTGTCAAGTACACACTCGACAAGACACCCCCAGAGCTCGCCGCCGACGTCATGGAACGAGGCATCATCCTCACCGGCGGCGGAGCCTATCTGAAGGGCCTCGATGTACGCCTTGCCCACGAAACGGGCATGCCCATCGTGACCGCAGACCGCCCGCTGCACAGCGTTGTGCTCGGGTCGGGAGCGTGTCTGGAGGAATTCGACATTCTGCACGTCGTCCTCCAGTCGTCCGGTCGCGCCTAGCTGCGCGTCCACCCACGCTGATGCTCTCCTCATCCGGCCGCAAGATCGACCGAGTGACCGTGCTCTTTCTGTCGCTTGTCGCATTCGGTTTCATCATCGCCACCTTCGATGTTCGCTCATCCGGCAGTGGAGCCGGTGATGTTCTGCGAGAGGGGACGCAGTCGATCTTCACCCCTGTGCAGAAGGGAGTGGACGTTGTCACACGTCCTGTGGTCGGCTTCATCGATGGCGTCTCGAATCTCGCGGGACTGCGAGAAGAGAACGACCGGCTTGCCGATCGGGTCCGCGAACTCGAGTCCGAGGTGCAGGCAACCGAGTCCCTTCAGGAGCAGGTGGTTCAGCTCGAAGCGATCAATGGTCTGGATCTTCCCGACGAACTGGCCGCTGTCACCGCCCGCATCAGTGCTTCCGGCCCGTCAGCCTTCGACAACGTGCGGTACGTCGACAAAGGTTCAAAGGACGGCATCATCGCCGGTCAAGCCGTTGTCGACGAGGACGGTCTCATCGGTCGTGTTGTCCTTGTCTCCGAGCACGCAGCGCGTGTGCGACTCATCACGGATCCCGTTGTCTCTGTCGGTGTTCGCGTGCTGTCAACGAATGAGACGGGCATCATCACAGGCAAGGGAGACGGGCCGCTGCGCCTCGAGATGTTCCGTGCCAAGGAAGCCGTCTACGAAGGCGACCGTGTCGTCACGGACGGATCACGTTTTCCTCCAGGACTCTCTGTAGGAACCATTCGGACAACCGCAGACGCGGATGTCGGATTCGTGCTCCGAACCGACGTGGACCCCGCTGCTCGACTCTCCCAGATCGATTATGTCAAGATCATTGTTGGCTGGTCCCCAATCGACTCCGGCCTTCAGGAAGATGACGAGGGCTCTTCGGCAGTGATCGGGAGCGGTTCCTGATGAGTCGGTCCCGCGTCGTCATCTCGCTGCTCGCTGTCCTCATAGCGATCGTGCTCCAAACCACGGTCTTCGGCGCCGGGAGGCTCGAGCCATTCGGTGTCGCACCTGCACTTGTGACACTTGTCGTGCTCGGCGTATCCGTGCAGATCGAAGCTGAATATCTGTTGATGGTCGGGTTCACCGCAGGGATCCTCATGGATCTCATCGGCAGCGGGACGCTCGGTCTTTGGGCAATGACACTGACAGCAGTTGCCTATGCCGCCGGCCGGTTGAAAGCGCAGCTCTTCGAGGGTCCGGGGCATGTCGCGATGGTGGTGTTCGGCCTGACGGTGGGGGGTCAGCTCCTCTATGTGGTACTCGGCACGCTCTTTGGTCAGGGGACGATCGCTGAACCGGGTGTTGCCTGGAAGATCATCCTGCCCGGTGTCTGGAACCTGATCCTGGTGTTGCCGGTCTTCTGGATACTTGGCCGAGCGTTCAAGTCTCGCCAGAGCGGGTGGGCGGTATGACCAACACGATGCGCATCGGCGTGATCGGCATCGTGTTCGGGGCACTGCTCGCCGTGCTCGGGCTGCGTCTCTGGGCGATGCAGATCACTGAGGTCCATGCCTATGAGGAACGAGCCGAACGCCAGCAGGTGCGGGTTGTCACGACCCCCGCTCCCCGTGGTGACATCTATGACTCGAAGGGCGTGAAGCTTGCCGGCACCCGTTCTGCCCTTGCGGCAGTGGTCGATCTTGCGCTCGTCGACAAGGACGAGATGGATCAGCTCGCACAGAACCTCGCGGCCTTCCTCGATCTTGACGCTTCCGAAGTCATAGAGCAACTCTCGAACGACAACCGAGGTGCCCAGATCACGGTTGCAGAGGACCTTTCTGATGCAGATGCGACATTCTTGCTTGAGCGCAGGGAGGACTTCCCCGGCGTCGCTGTCATTCCTCAGCCGGTGCGCACCTATCCCATGGGGGAGCTTGGCGCGCATGTGCTCGGGTACATCGGGAAGCCGAATGAAGACGATCTCCTCCGCGACGATGTCGACGGGACGGATTTCGTCGGAAGAGCTGGCGTCGAGAAGTCGTACGACGAGCAGTTGCAGGGATCCGAAGGCACGGTCACGTATCGCGTTGATGCAAAGCGGAAGGTGCTCTCACTCGCTGGTGAAGCACCGCCAACCGCCGGCGGGAGCCTGATCCTCACGCTCGACTCCGAGTTGCAGGCACAACTGCAGGCGTCGCTCAGGGATGGTCTCATCCAGGCTCGCGTCGAGGAGATGGAGGAACGAAGAGAGGCGATCGAGACACAGTCGAGACCTGCACGCCTGGCCGAGGCGCTGGCGAAGGCCCGAGCCGACGCCGCACAGGAGAAGGCCGAGGAGGCCGCTGCAGATTCGGAAGAGACTGTTGGCGTTGACGATGACGATGTAGCGCCAGAGCCCGAACCGATCACCGTCGATCCGGCGACTGTTCTCGGATCGCTGTACACGGGTTTGCCTGTCGACGGCGAGGGCATGTGCGTACCGGTGCAGCGGGTTACGGTGCCTCTCAACGGCGAGTCCGTCCTGTCAGGAATCGAGCCTCGCTTCATCCGTCTCGACGCCGTTGCAGACGCCGACACCGACCCCGTGGCAACCGTTGTGATAGCGGGAGAGAAGCACTCGGTGAAGAAGAACCAGTACGTCGACGCCGATCACAGGGTTCTCCAAGTCCTACATATCGATGAGGACGAGATCATCCTGTACCACCGGGATCCATGGTGTCCGATTCGTTCGACCGGTGTCGTGCTTGATCCAAACGATGGATCAGTGTTGGCGATGTCCTCGTTCCCGACGTTCGATCCAACCGTTTTCGTTGACGGGTTGAGCGCTGAGCAGTGGGCGTCGTTGGGGACCGTGTCAGCGTTCCAGAACTTCGCGGTACAGGGTCTGTATGCACCAGCGTCAACATTCAAGACCGTCCCCTATCTGCTTGCGGTCGAGGAGTCGCTCTATCCGATGGACCGGGGTACCGGTGACAAGGAGATCGGCGACGAGTCGGAAGACGAGCAGGAACCCGTGCCGCTCCAGTCCGACACCGATGAGTACAGCTGCTCGGGCGAATTCAAGTTCACGTTGAACGATGGGACCGTGCAGAAGAAACGTGACTGGAAGTGGCCGAACAGCCACGGCATGCTCGATCTCCACGGTGCGCTGCAGGCGAGTTGCGACCTCTACTTCTGGGACATGGCGTTGCGCCTGTGGCAGGAGCGCGCTGACGAATCAGCGGTCGACAAGGAGAACATCCTCCAGGAGTATGCACGTGGCTTCGGCTTCGGAACCGAATCCGGCATCGACCTGCCGTTCGAGAAGCAGGGCCTCATCCCGGATCGTGCATGGTTCGTGGCCGAGCAGAGGAAGGAGACCGGTCGTGTGCGACCAGATGGCCCATGGGTGGGTGGTGACCTGATGGACATCGCCGTTGGGCAGGGTGCAGTGCTCACGACACCGCTCCAGGTCGCGAACGGCTACGCGGCGATGATCAATGGCGGCACCGTGTGGCAGCCTCGAGTCATGGATCAGGTCGTGGACACCGATGGGATCGTGATCGACGAAAATCCGCCACAGGTTCTCATGAGGCAGGATCTTGATCCGAGGACTGTTCGCATGCTTCTCCAAGACCTCCAGCAAGTGGTGAACAACCAGGAGCGAGGAACCGCGCGAGCGGCATTCAAGGATTTCGGTCCCAACGTCGAACTTGTTGGAGGAAAGACGGGTACCGGTGAGGTCATCAAGGCCCCGAGAACCGAGCGCTTCAGGCAGGTCGACAACGCCTGGTTCGTCGGCGTTGCCCCGATCAACCAGCCGAAGTGGGTTGTGGCGGTTGTCATCGAGCGTGGTGGCAGTGGCGGCAAGGTCGCCGCTCCGGTTGCGCGACAGGTGCTCCAGTACCTCCTCAATGGATCCGACGGTGTGACCGAATTGGCACCCGGATTGGACGCCGACTGATGCCTTTGCTTGTGAAGGATCGTCCCACGTCCGTGCGGATGAAGCATGAACCGCTCAAGCCCGACCTCGTGCTCGTGTTGGCCTACCTGGCTCTGTCAGCCATCGGATTGCTGATGGTGTACTCGGCGACAGCCCCGAGGCTTGAGGCACTCGGGTTGGATCCTGCGGCGGAACTGAGATCGCAAGCGATCTTCGTCGTCATCGGGTTCATCGTTTTCGCCTTCATGTCGACGTTCGACCTGGTCGAGTTGAAGGGTTTCACGGGACCGATCTACGTCGTTTCGGTGTTTCTCCTCATACTCGTTCTCATCCTGGGGGAGAGCGACGGTGAAGCGACCCGGTGGATCGATCTTGGCCCAGTCCAGTTCCAGCCCTCCGAACTCGCCAAGATCGCTGTAATCCTGATGATCGCTTCGGTTCTCGCACAGGCCGAGGTGCCGTTGAAGTGGAAGACGGTTGCTCGTGTTTCCGTTGTTGTCGGAATCCCCGCTGCGTTGATCTTCCTGCAGCCAGATCTCGGAACGATGCTTGTGTTCGCGTTCGTCGCACTTGCGATGCTGTTCGTCGGCGGGGCAACGATGCGTCAACTCGGTTTCTTGTTCATGGCAACGATCGTCGGAACCGTTGGCCTCTTCCAGTTGGACAAGATCAGGGCCTATCAGATCGAGCGCCTCACCGCGTTCGTTGACCCGGACAACTCCTCCCTCGATCTCATCTACAACCAGGTGCAGTCCGAGATTGCGATCGGATCCGGAGGTCTCTTCGGCAAAGGACTCTTCGGCGGCTCCCAGACAGCTCTGGGGTTCGTTCCGGTCCAGTCAAGCGACTTCATCTTCACCGCTGTCGGTGAGCAGTTCGGGTTTGTCGGCAGCGTGATCGTGATTGCCTTGTTCGGAGTGCTCCTGTTCCGTCTGCTCATGATCTCGTCGAGTGCACGCAGTCGGTTCGCTTCCCTGGTCTCCGTCGGAATCGCAGCGATGTTCGCCTTCCACATCTTTATCAACATCGGGATGACAATTCGCATCATGCCGATCACCGGTCTTCCGTTGCCGTTCATGTCTGCCGGAGGTACCGCTTTCGTCGCACTCTCGGCCGCGCTCGGTATGGCACATTCGGCTTGGATCCGCAGGAATCTGCCCGTAGGCGAGTAGCAGGCGTAGCCGCCTACTACTCGCCGGTAGTACGTAGTACGACAGGAACTCAGAAGCTGAAAGCTGATGGCTGAAAGCTGATACTCTTCCGTTCCATGCACCGACGAGCAGATCAAGGGTGGATCGAGGTCATCGCGGGCCCGATGTTCTCCGGCAAGAGCGAGGAACTCATCAGGCGGGTGACGAGATATCACTTGGCGCGAGTTCCGACCCAGACCTTCAAGCCGTCCCTTGATACGCGGTACGCCGTTGGCGAGGTTGTGTCCCACTCCCGCCTGTCGACGGAGGCGATTCCGGTCTCCGATTCCGATGAACTACTTCGGTCCGTCGATGACCGGACGGTGATCGTTGGCATCGATGAGGGCCAGTTCTTCGACGACGGACTCGTCGATGTCGCTGAGATCCTTGCGGGGGCAGGAAAGAACCTCATCATCGCGGGACTTGATCTCGATTACCTCGGTCGTCCGTTCGAACCGATTCCTTCCCTCATGCTGCGCGCTGAGTACGTGACCAAGTCCCTTGCGGTCTGTCACCGCTGCGGTGGACCCGGGCTCTTCACGCAACGAGTCGTTCAATCCGACGAACTTGTCGTTCTCGGCGCCACCGATGCCTACGAGGCCCGATGCCGCCGCTGCTATGACCCGACCGAAGCTTCACAGCAGTCTCTTGAAGGCGTCTAGCGCCAAGCGTTCATCGTCGGGCGTCAGTTGTCAGTCGTTCTGCCGGACAACCGATAACCGAGAGCCAATAACTGACATCTGACAGCTGTGGCTCAAAGCACTTGGTTTGAGCCACTCTCTTGTTACCCTCCGTGGAGCCGCAATCGCGGCCGCAAGTTTTCCGAACCAGGACGGGTATGGCCAACGTCCAATCGCTCGAAGCGCTGTCATTGAACCGGCAGATCGTCTCGCGACGCGCACTTCTCGGCATCGTCCGGGGTGTGCAACTCCTCGTTGGCCCCTCCACTCCTGTGAATTGCTCCAACGCACATGCACAATCGCATGGTCTCACTCGAGAGTGTTCTGGCTCGGATCTACCGACTGTTTGCCCGCATGGGCATCTGAAGGAGTTGATCCATGGGACTCTTCAAGAAGAAGACACCCACCGTAATTCGCAAGGGCCAGGCACGAGAGGAACGACAGGTTCGCGTTGTCGACGGTCACGAAGTCACCGTTCGCAAGTTCGTCAAGCCTGAAGAGAAGCGCTCCTCGGGCAAACAGGCCACGTCGACCAAGACCAAGAAGCGACCCCGCAGCCAGACCCAGACACGCAAGAAGCCGCGTGGTGGGGCAAGGCAGGGAGCCTCGCGGCGCAGGCCGCCGATGGAGATCATCGAGCCACCCGAGACGGCACGCAAACAGATGCTTGTCCGGAAGAGCCCGACCCAGACCCAGATCGTGGTGTTGGAAGGCCCCGTCCTCGTTGAGCATTACGTGGCCAAGTCCGATCGCAAGTCGATCGTTGGCAACGTGTACGTCGGCAAGGTCCGCAATGTTCTCCCCGGTATGGAAGCAGCGTTCATCGATTTCGGTGAGGGCAAGAACGGTGTTCTGTATGCCGGCGACATCAACTACGCCGAGCACGATCTATCAGGGAAGCCGAAGCGCATCGAGAATGCTCTCAAGACCGGCGATCCTGTACTGGTTCAGGTGGTCAAGGACGCCATGGGCCACAAGGGCGCACGACTCACCAATCAGATCAGTTTGGCTGGCCGGTATCTCGTTCTCGCTCCGAGTGAGGACGTGAAGGGGATCTCCCGACGCCTCCCCGATGAGGAGAGACGTCGCCTGCGCGAAGTGGTCGGCGAGTTGCGACCCAAGGGCACGGGAATCATCGTGCGCACGGCCGCTGAGGGCGCGACCAAAGAGGACATCAAGGGCGACATCGACCGGCTCAAGTCGATGTGGGACCAGATCGACACGAAACGAATCGATGTCTCGGCGCCGTCGCTGATCTACGAAGAGCCGCCTCTCGTGATCAGGGTCATCCGGGAGCACTTCACACGGGATTTCCGCAGGCTGATGATCGACGATCCCGAGATCCACAAGCAGGTGCTCGACTACCTTGCAGGCACCGAAGCTGACCTTGTTGACAAGGTGACGCTGTACAAGGATGAGCTTGCCCTGTTCGAGCGCTACCACGTCGAGGATCAGCTGCGTAAGGCACTCGATCGGCGTGTGTGGCTCCCATCCGGAGGCCACCTTGTTATCGATCGCACTGAGGCCCTCACCGTCATCGACGTGAATACGGGGCGCTTCGTCGGTTCGACGAACCTCGAGGAGACGGTGCTCCAGAACAACCTGGAGTCTGCCGAGGAGATTGCACGACAACTCAGGCTGCGTGACATCGGTGGGATCATCGTGATCGACTTCATCGATATGGAGTCGATCAAGCACCAGGAGGCCGTGCTCAGGAGGCTCAAGGAGCACCTGGCAAAGGACAAGACCAGAACGCAGGTATTCGAGGTGTCCCACCTCGGTCTTGTGGAGATGACACGCAAGAACGTGTCGGCTGGCCTGCTCGAGTCCTTCTCTGAAGTCTGTTCACACTGCAACGGACGTGGCGTGCTGCTTCACGAAGAGGCTGCCGCAACCGGCGTTCCTGCGCATGATGCAGGGGCGAAGGAGGAGACGGACGCCTAGGGCGTCGGTCGGAGTACGGAGTACGTAGTACGACCACAACGCTCTGGCCAGTAGAAGGTGCCGTCCGCTACACTTTCGGGACGTTCCCGGTATGGGTTCGTATCACCGCGCTGTCAGAAGTTTCACAACACGGAAAGATTTCGAAGGATTATGTACGCGATCATCCGCGCAGGCGGGAAGCAGGCCAAGGTCCAAGAAGGCGATGTGCTCTCCGTCGAGCTCATCAAGGAAACCGACAAGGTGTCCTACACCCCGCTGCTCGTCGTTGCTGACGACGGATCGGTCATCTCCGACCCGAGCAAGCTCGAGAAGGCAACGGTCACGGCCGAGATCGTCGGTGAGGCGAAGGGCCCGAAGATCGACATCTTCAAGTACAAGAACAAGACGGGCTACCGCCGCCGCATGGGCCACCGTCAGAAGTACACAACCATCAAGGTCACGGGTATCAAGACCCCGGGCGCCAAGAAGAAGGCAGCTGCCCCCAAGGAGCCTGCCGCTGACGCCGGGGACAAGGAGGCGTAGCGATGTCAAAAACCAAAGCAAGCGGTTCATCCAGAAACGGTCGCGATTCAGCGGCACAGCGTCTTGGTCCCAAGGTGTTCGACGGGCAGACCGTCAATGCCGGAGCCATCATCGTGCGCCAGCGCGGTACCCGAATCCATCCGGGCGACAACGTCGCCAGGGGTGGAGACGACACGCTGTATGCCCTTGAGGCCGGAACCGTCAAGTACGGCTCCCGCCGCGGCCGCCGTCAGGTGAGCGTGCTCCTATCGGAGCAGTAGTACGTAGTACGTAATACGTAGTACGAAGAGATTCTTCACAACGACCGTCCCCGATCGTGGGACGGTCGTACTACGTAATACGTACTACGTTCTTCTCATGTTCATTGACCGGGTATCAATCAAGGCGCGCGGGGGCGACGGCGGAGCCGGTGTCTCCTCTTTCCTGCGTCGCAAGGGACTGCCCAAGGGCAAGCCGAATGGTGGCTCGGGAGGCAGCGGAGGCGATGTCTATCTCGTGGCCGATGATTCGGTCCCCACGTTGTTGCGCTTCGAGCGCCATCCGATCTGGAAGGCCCCCAGCGGCACCCACGGTGAGGGGGATCTCCGCCACGGGAAGCGTGGGGAAGATCTCGACCTCCCGGTCCCGCGCGGTACCGTCGTGCGTGATGCAGAGGGAACGATCGTCGCCGATCTCGTGGAGGACGGCCAGAAGGTCATGATCGCCCGTGGAGGCAAGGGCGGGCGCGGAAATGCTGCGTTCGTCGGTCCGGGTCGAAAGGCCCCCACGTTCGCCGAGCAGGGGGAGTATGGCGAAGAAGTCGATCTTGTTCTTGAGATGAAGTTGCTCGCTGACGCCGCGCTCATCGGCTACCCCAACGCCGGCAAGTCCACGCTGATCTCTCGCGTGTCTGCGGCGAAGCCGAAGATCGCCGACTACCCGTTCACGACACTGACTCCGAACCTCGGCGTTGTGGCGATCGGTGAACGTGAAATCGTTCTTGCCGATATCCCCGGACTCATCGAGGGCGCTGCGACCGGCAAGGGTCTCGGTCACGAGTTCCTGCGTCACACCGAGAGAGCAAGAGCGCTTGTCGTTCTCATCGATCCGTCGGAGCTGCAAACGGACCCGGCGCAACAGCAGCTCGATGTGCTGATCTCCGAACTCGAAGCACACGACCCCGAACTTGCGGCACGTCCAAGGATCGTCGCTGTTTCCAAGGTCGATGTCCTGGAGGAGGGCGAACTCGAATCCTTCGGTCTCGACGATGACGTGCTCACGTTCTCATCGCTGACAGGTGATGGCGTGGACGCTCTGATGTACCGGGTAGCGGACGTTATCGAAACTGTGGAGCAGGAGACGCCAGCGCGAGAGGGATTCGTTCTTCATCGACCGCTGCGCGACGATTTCACGATCTCACAGGCAGGAGGAGAGTGGCTCGTCGAGGGGCTTGCCGCGACACGTGCCGTGAACCTGTCGGACCTCACCGACCCGGATGCGGCGGACTTCGTGGCCAAGCGTCTCGTACGTAGCGGCATTGTCAGCGGCCTGGTCGCTGCGGGTGCCGTGCCGGGAGATGACGTGAGAATCGGGTCGATCGTGTTCACGTTCGATCCGGAACCCGAGGATCCCTACGAGGAGATGCCGTGAGACGCGCCGTACCGAGTGGTGCGCCCGTCGTTGTGAAAGTCGGTTCCTCCAGCCTCACGGATCCGAGCGGTGGCCTGCGAACCGAAGCGGTGGAGCACGTCGTTTCCCAAGTGGTTTCCTTGACCGAGCTCGGGCACCCGGCCGTACTCGTAACGTCGGGATCGATCGCCGCCGGCTTCCCCGTCCTCGGACTTGCCGAGCGTCCGTCTGAGATCGCCGAGCTGCAGGTTGCGGCGGCGATCGGCCAATCGAGGCTCATGGAGCAGTACGCGGCCCGGTTCTCCGAGAGCAGTCTGGCTGTTGCCCAGGTGCTGCTCACCAAGGACGTTCTCGGAAACAGAGCGCAGTACCTGAATGCACGATCGGCGCTCGAACGGATGCTGGCGCTTGGCGTCATTCCGATCGTCAACGAGAACGACACGGTTGTCGTGGACGAGCTCAAAATGGGTGACAATGATCAGCTCGCAGCCATCGCCGCGCATCTCGTTGGTGCCGGCATGTTGGTCATCCTCACCGATACGAGCGGTCTCTACACCGATGATCCGCGGCTGGAATCCGATGCTGAGCTTCTGTCCGCTGTGAAGCATTCCGACGACGTGCTTGACCGGATCCGTCGCGCGACTGCAGCCGGCTCACTCGGTTCGGGCGGCGTCGCGACGAAGGTCGCTGCAGCGAGGATGGCGGCGTTCTCCGGTATCCCGACGGTGATCGCTCAGGCGGGAGTCGATGGCATTGTCGAGTCTGCGGTGAACGGGCGAGAGGTCGGAACATGGATCGATCCGCGCACTGATTCGCTGACGGCACGGAAACTCTGGATCGCTTTCGGTCTGCCGGCCTTGGGCGAGATAACCGTGGATGATGGTGCCGTCGATGCACTTCGTCACTCAGGCGGGTCACTCCTTGCGGTCGGCCTCACCGGGGTGTCCGGGGTATTCGCACGGGGAGATGCTGTCGAGGTTCTTGACGTGTCGGGCTCGCTCGTTGCCAAGGGCATCGCACGGTTCCGTTCAGACGTACTCGCCGAGATTGCGGGTCACCACAGTGATGCCGTCGGCGGGGAAGTGATCCATCGCGACGACCTGGTCGTGCTGCGGTAAGACAGAACCACACGGTCGATATCCGATATCCGACATCCGACCGCCGACTCCGCCTCGTTTTACCTTCGACCTTCGACCTTCTACCCTCCGACTCATGCCTTGGTCGACACCTGATGATGTGCGCGCTGCGCTCGAGGAAACCGGCTATCTCGCTGATGAGCGGATAGCGCAGATCGTCTTCCTCGCTTCGAGATTGGACAAGCCCATCCTCGCCGAGGGGCCTGCAGGCGTTGGAAAGACTGCGCTCGCACTGGCCTTGGCCGAGGCGACGGGTCGCAGGCTCGTTCGCTTGCAGTGCTACGAAGGCCTCGATGAGGCGAAGGCGCTCTACGAATGGGACTACCACAAGCAGTTGTTGCGGCTGCAATCCGATGAGGGAGCGACCTGGAACGATATCGAAGGTGACATCTTCTCCGAGTCCTTCTTGCTGGAACGACCGCTTCTGTCTGCCATCAGATCCGAGGAACCCGTGGTGTTACTCATCGATGAGGCCGACCGTGTCGAGGTTGAGACCGAAGCGCTTCTGCTCGAGGTCCTGGACGCGTTCCAGGTAACGATTCCTGAGCTGGGCACGATCGAGGCAGTCACGAGACCGTTGGTCGTGCTCACGTCGAACAACACGCGGGAGTTGTCCGAGGCGTTGAAGCGGAGGTGTCTGTATCTCCATGTTCCCTATCCAACAGTTGACCGCGAACGGGCGATTCTCACATCCCGTGTCCCCGACCTCCCGGAGCACTTCGCCGAGCAGATCGCGCGCACGGTCGCCTCGATCCGGAAGGTCCCGACGCGGAAGGCACCGTCCGTCTCTGAAACGATCGACTGGGCCCGAACGCTTCTCGCTCTCGGCGTTGACGAACTCAATGACTCCGCAACCGCATCGACGCTTGGCGTGCTCTTGAAGTACCAAACGGATATCGAGCGCACAGCCAAGGAGCTCTCGCTCGATGTCGGCCGAGAGGAGTCGACGGCGTGATCCTCACGCTTGCAGAGTTCGTCGAGGAACTCCGCACTGTTGGAATACCGGTGTCGATGGTCGAGACGATCGATGCTGCCGAGGCGATCGAGCACACGGATCTCGCCGTACGGGAGAACCTCCGCGCGACGCTCGGGGCGACGCTCATCAAGAATCCCCGGCACTATCCGGCTTTCGACAGAGCGTTCGATGTCTACTTCGGGCTCGAACCAGTGGCGTCGACGTCTGCCACCGACGACGAGAGTACGCCGGCAGAACAGCCACGGGATGCCGGACCGGAGCGAGATGACGGCCTCTTGGACGACCTTGTCCAGGCCTTGATCGAAGGCAATGATGATCGCCTTCGCCGCCTTGTCTCGAACTCGATCAATCGGTACGCGGGGATGCAGCCGGGGCGGCCTGTCGGTGGCAGGTACTACGCCTACAGGGTTCTTCGTCGCATCGACGCGGATGAGCTTCTTGCCAGGCTGATCGCCGCGCTCGGTGTGGACGGGTCGGTGGACTCGCTTGCTTCGCGCGTCGAGCAGGAACATGCCGAGGACCTTGTGCAACAGGTGCGAGATCTGCTCGAACAGGAGATCACGGGAAGGCTGGTAGACGAACGTGGGCGCCAGCAAGTTGCTGCGAACCGGCGACTGCCACTCGTCGAGGACATCGATCTCATGCATGCGACCCGCGCAGAGATCGAGGAGATCGAGGGAGCGATCAGGCCTCTTGCCAGGAAACTCGCGACGCGCCTTGCGCAGCGTCGGCGTCACGGGGCGAAGGGTCGTCTCGACGTTCGGAGAACCATCAGGCGATCGTTGGGCCACGGCGGCGTGCTGCTGGAGCCCCAGTTCAAGGCACCGAGGAAGAGCAAACCCGAGATCGTGATCCTCTGTGACGTATCCGGGTCGATGGCAACATTCGCTCGGTTCACGATGCAGCTGACCTATGCGATTTCGGCTGAGCTGTCCAAGGTCCGTGTCTTCGCATTCATCGACGGGCTCGATGAGGTCACCAAGTACTTCTCACCCGATATCGACTTCGCAGAGGGACTCGTCACGATGAGTAGGGAGGCTGACATCGTGCGACGCGACGGACACTCGGACTACGGGCGGTCGATCACCGAGATGTGGGAGCGTTTCGGCGACGCAGTGACGTCTCGATCAACGGTCATCGTGACGGGTGATGCTCGGAACAACTACAGGGAGCCCGGAATCGAGGCGTTTCAGGGCCTCGTGGACCGGTCACGAGCAACGATGTGGCTCAACCCTGAACCGCGACGGTTCTGGGATACGGGGGACTCGATGATGTCGGTCTACGGATCGGTCTGCGACTCGGTGGACCAGGTTCGCACGTTGCGTCAGTTGGAAGCATTCGTCGAGCGAGCAACGCTGCCTGTTGCACAGCGTTCTCGTCGGGCGTCCTAGTGCC
>JBDLJV010000042.1:0-15009 GCA_039714175.1 Actinomycetota bacterium | reverse complement strand
ACAGACCGCACGCATGTAGTCCCTGGCCAGCGAAATGCGCCGAGCTCAGGAGAAGACCGGCAGCGATGACGGTTCAGCGCACAACGACTCGATCTCGTCCGGATCTACGGGAGTGCCTGCGCTCATGTTCTCATGTCCGTCGGCTGTGATGAGGATGTCATCCTCGATGCGGATTCCAATGCCCAAGAATTCCTCGGGAACGTCGAAGCTGATCGACCCGGCATCCTCCGTTCGTTGTGCGAACTCGGCCTTCGCCGCAGCTGCGCCGATCTCGTAGGTGAGGTGCATCGCTTCGTTCGCGTCGTATGAGGCATTCGACAACGAGACGCTCTTCTTGTGCGGGGCCACGTACAGACCGGGCTCGACCGTGAAGGTCATGCCTGCCTCAAGGGGCCGCCCGGCACCATCGAGTCGGTAGGCGCCAGCGTCGTGCACATCGATGCCGAGCCAGTGGCCGGTTCCGTGGAAGAAGAACTGGCGATACCAGCCCTTCTCGATCACTTCCTCGCCGGATCCCGGCAGGAGACCGAGGTCGATGAGTCCGTGCGAGAGAACTTCGATGGCCTTGTCGTGCATCTCGGAATAGGGGAGTCCCGGTGCGCACATGTCGATGACCTGTCGCTCGGCTTCGAGGACGAGCTCATACATGGCGCGCTGGGGAGCAGTGAACCTGCCGTTCACGGGGAACGTCCGTGTGATATCGGCGGTGAGATGGCGGTACTCGGCCCCGGCATCGATAAGAAGGAGGTCTCCGTTCGCGAGCGTCTGATCGTTCTCGACGTAGTGGAGGATCGTCGCGTTTGCTCCCCCTGCAACGATGCTTCCGTAGCCGATTCGTTCAGAGTGCATTGCCATGAACGCGTATTCGATGGCTGCCTGCACCTGGCGTTCGTTCATGCCCGGTCGAGTGAATCGCATGGCCTCGTTGTGGGCTTCAGCGCTGATGCGACACGCCTCGCGTAGAGCGTCGATCTCGTCCGATGACTTGATCAGTCGCATTTCGTGCAGGATGGCTTGGGGGTTACTCACGGTCTCCGGTGTGACGACACCTGCTCTGCGCGCATGGGCGCGCGCCGCCGTGATCGCTCCGAGTACGCGACCGTCGCTCGGCCCGCCGAGTGCGTAACCAACAGATGTGCGTCCGACGATCCTGTTCCGGAGCCAGTTGTCGAACTCATCGAGCGTGTATGCAGCGTTCGCACCGAAGCGATCGACGGCACCCTCAGTACCGGAGCGCAAGCCGGTCCACGCTTCCATGTCCGGATCTCGGGGTCGAACGAAGAGCACGTACTGTTCGGTGTCGTGAGCAGGGTCGAACACGGCGATTGAGTCGGGTTCGGTGAACCCCGTCAGGAAGAAGAAGTCCGAGTTCTGCCGGAAGGCATGCTCGACATCGTCGTTGCGGACCTGCATGTCGCCGGCGGGGATGATGGCGACTGTGTCACCCAGTTGATCCATGAACGCGGCGCGCCGTGCCGCAAAGCGAGTCTGTTCCATGCCTCAAAGGCTACCGACCACTGCAAACCCAGGGTTCGCGGTGGGAAACTGTCACTTCCAGTCCACAGAATGGTCAGGAATCGAGCACGAACGCCTCGATGAACGCTGCTCGCTCGGCAACCGAGTCCTGTGGAACCTTCACAATCCCGTAGCCGGCGATCTCGTACGCCTCGAGGACACGTTCGTGGAAAGCGAGGACCTGGGCAAAGGTCATGTTCCTCAGGTCGTCGTTCGTGTAGATGTCCTCCCAGGGTTCGAGAAGGAGAACATCGGCGTGGTAACGGTATTGCCTGGACGCCTCGATGCTCGGCTTCGGATCGGCACCGGAATGGAGCGCATACGCGATGCAGTCCGGTACGCCACGGTCGAAGATGGCCGACGTTCCGGAGGCAGAAGCGTGCTCCCAGTCGCCGATTGAGCGCTCCAGCAGTCGCGCAACGAAGTCGTCCACGGGGAGATCAGAGGCGGTACTCCCGTTCAGCGCGCGGTGTTCGTAGATGATCGGCCGTGCTGGCTCCTCGAAGATATGGAGTCCTCCATCGAGTTGCTCGAGCACAGTCGTCTTGCCCACTCCGGGCGCTCCGGTGACGATCTGAAGATTGTTGTACATGCCTTCCCTGTCCTTCAACCTAGTGCGCTGGTCCCGACCGCAGAACCGAATGCTGGATGTAGTGTCCTTTGTACGTGGAGGTGTGAGATGCCCGTACCGATGTGGATGGGGAAGGTCAACAGACGAGTATTCAATCCGATGGAGATCAAGCGGGGCAAGCGGCCCGTGCTGACTCATGTCGGTCGATCGTCAGGTCGGGAGTACCACACACCAATGGATGCCCATCCTGTCGAAGGCGGTTTCATCTTCATCGTCATGTACGGGCCGGAATCCGACTGGGTCAAGAACGCCATTGCAGCGCAGAAGGCAACGCTCCTGAAGAATGGTGAGCACTTCGACTTGATCGAGCCACGAATACTCGACAAGACCGCGGCTTCAGAGTTGTTGTCGTCATCCGTGAAGCATCCACCGGATCGCCTCAACGTAACCGAGTACCTTCACATGCAGATCGCCGGCTAGCCCGATCGATCGTTGGCTACCGCGAATGGTCGGGTGCCGGATGTCGGCGAGCTCTGCTAGCTCAGTGGGCCCGGTGGGACTCGAACCCACACGCTTCGGATTAAAAGTCCGCTGCTCTGCCAATTGGAGCTACAGGCCCTTGATAGATGGGAAGTGTAGGGACGCAGTGCCGTTTCGGCCTCAGAGGGGAGTCAGGGCAAGATCAACGGCCTCTTCGAGGGAGAGCAGTCGGCCTTCTCGGTAGGCCGACTCGAGGATCCCCGGTGTGAGATCCTCCTGGAGACGAGCGCGAGCGCGGTCGAGTGCCACCGCGATTGTGTGGATGTGTCCACCAACTCCCTCCTCCGAGAGCCGCTCTGTTGCGCCGATCAGCTTGGCGCCTTGCTCCGGGTTCACGAGAGCCGTTGCGGCGGCCATCGGAGCGAGTGCCCACTGCTGCCAAGCAGGGAGACCGAGATCCCTGGCAATCTGCAGAGCCTCAGTGGCATAGCGATGCGCGAGGGGTCCGTCCGTCATTGCTGTATAGACCAAGCTCATATCGATACAGGCGTCCCACATGAGCACGGAGCCGCGACCCTGTGCGGCTTCCTTCAGATTCACCTCAGCGGATTCCCGAGCCCTGACCAAGTCGTTCTGCAGGAGTGCGATGTGTGTTGCGAACAACCCGGCTTCAAGGTCTATTTCAGAGCCCAGGTACTCGCCGAACTCGGCGGCGTAGGCCCGTGCCACCGCATCGCCGCGAACTGCTTCCTCCAAGTCTCCACTCCACACAGCGAGTTCCATCCGATAGGCGAGTGCCGCGTAGCGAGCCCTGTGCAGATCGAACCGCTCGGCGACCTCTTCAAGCTTCCGGAGCGGGTCGAGGCTGGCTTCGTAGAGTCCGGAGGTGATCAACGTCTGCGTGGCGTTGTTCAGGGCCCGGTACGCCTCTGGACTGTCAGCCTTGACAAGTCGTGCAGCGGCCTCCATCCACGCCTCGCTCGCGGCCATGACGTCACCCTCGAACGACTGGATCATGGCGGTGCGCTCGAGGGCGATGGCTCGCCAGATGTCGTCGTCAAGGTCCTCAGCGAGAGCGGTTAGCTCCGCGGACGCCCTTGATGCTGCATCGAGGCCCGTCGTGAGCGCACTCATGAACACCCCGGTTTGGAGCAGCTTCGCCCGAGCGCGTGTCGCGCCGGTTGCTACCGAGAGGCTTCTATGCAGCCATAGATCTCCCTCGCGGAAATTGCTGGTCGCGTCGAAGAGGTCACATGCCGTGACGGCCAGAGTCGAGATGATCTCCTCGTCGTTGTTGTCGCAGGCCCACTCAAGCGCGACCCGGACGTTGTCGATCTCTCCGGAGAACTGAGATACTGTTTCGGGCAGCCACTCAGTGTGCCGTCCCTCGAGCAGCTCCGGCGGTGGCTCGAAGATGCGTGCGTACGCTCGGGCATGGGCACGCGCTGCCTCCTCCCGCTCAGCGTGTTCATCGAGGAGAGCCGATGCGTATTGACGAATGGGTTCGAGTATGAAGTAGCGCCCGTCCACCTGCATGACGAGCGATGCGTCCACCAGGTCCGCGAGCGGACCGAACACGGGGCCGTCAGTTGCGAGTTCCACCGCGTCGAGCGTGAATCCGCCGCGGAACACTGCGAGGTGCCGGAACAGGGTCCGTACATCGTCATCGAGGGTGTTGTAGCTCCAGTCGAGGGTCGCGCGAATCGCCCTGTGGTGTTCGGGCCCATCCCGCGGGCCATCCGCCAGGATGCTGAGGATGTCATCGATCCTTGCCTCGAGCTCGGCAAGCGTGACAACTCGGAGCTTCGCGGCGGCGAGCTCGATGGCCAGCGGCAGGCCTCCGAGTCGTACGCAGACGCCAACAGCCGTTGTGCGCGTGCTGTCGTCGTCCGGGAGGCGAGCATCGACGGTGCGTGCACGTTCGTAGAGCAGCTCTGTTGCGGCACCGATGCCTCGTTCGGTCGGGTCGCACGAGAGAGGCTGCGTGTGGTAGATCATCTCGCCTCCGACGTGTAGCGGACGGCGACTCGTGGCGAGGATCTTGAGGTTGGGGCATGCTTCAAGCAGTCGCGTGGAGAGCGTTGCAACTGCATCCACGATGTGTTCGCAATTGTCGAGTACGAGGAGTGCGTCGCGATGGCGGAGATGGTCAACGAGCTGGGAGGATGAAGGAGATGATGCCTCCGTGTAGATGCCAAGGGTGCGCATGATCTCTGCAGCTACGAGCAGAGGGTTCGCAAGACCGGCGAGGCTCACCAGCCAGCTGCCCGATGTGAACGAATCGGTGGTCGTTCGTGCCATCTCGACGGCGAGTCTTGTCTTGCCAACGCCGCCCGGACCGACGAGTGTGACGAGTCGGTGGTCGGCGAGCAGCTCTGCTGTGTCGGCAATCTCCGCTTCGCGACCGATGAAGCTTGACAGCGGAGTCGGCAGATTGCCCTCCTCCGTCGGTTGGTACCAGTCGAGCGTCGAATCCTGATTGAAGATCCTTGCCTCGAGCTCCACGAGGTTCCGTGTCGGCTCCATACCGATCTCAGCCAGTGCCTCCGATGCATGCTGAAAGGCTCTGAGCGCATCGACCTGACGATCCGAGCGATAGTACGCGAGCATCAGCTGGCCCCAAAATCGCTCCCGATGGGGGAACTCGGCGACCAGCGACCGCAGCTGCCCAACAGTCTCACGGTGATGGCCGACCGCCAGCCTCGCTTCGATCAAGCTTTCGAGCGAGCGAGCGCGGAGTTCCTCGAGTTGCCGAATCTCGGCGCGGGCGAACTCTGAATAGGTCACATCTCCGAATGGGCGTCCTCGCCAGATAGCGTCGGCCTCGGTGAGCAGCTGAATCGCACTCTCTGGTCGATCTGCGAGCACTTGGTCTGCCTCGTCAACGAGGCTGGAGAGTGTCCAAGCGTCGAGCTCGGACTGCTCGACGGACAGCGAGTATCCGGCTGGGTCGGTTCGGATTCTCTCGCTGCCGATGGTCTTGCGAAGACTCGACACATAGGTCTGTACCGCTTTCTTAGCGGTTCGAGGAGGCGCTTCGCCCCACAGTGCGTCGATGATTCGATCAGTGGAGACAGTCTCATTCGCATGGATCAGGAGGTACGCCAGGAGTGCCCGGTGCATGGGAGGACCGAGCGTCACCGAAGTGCCATTGTCTATCACCTCGATGGATCCGAGTACGTGGAACTCCACAGCCGTCTCCCCGTCGTTACCAATCCTATACCCGTGTCCTCTGCCGCACCGGGGTGGATCGGGGCGGTGCCGGACTCCTGTCCTGATTGCCGTACAGTGATGGAAACATCAACCAGCTAATCCTCATGCTCGGAGACCGCACATGCCCGATGTACCACTCGCCATGCCGATGCTCGCAGTTGAAATCGGTGATCTCGATCAGATCCTCCTGGGGGCATTGGTCCTCCTCATTGCTCTCACACTGATCGCCATCATCTCTTCCTTCATCGGTGGAGCAAAGAGACGGAAGCGGCGGCAGATCGAGGCCGACGCAACGTGGGCGAACGCATGGGGGTCAAGCCTGACAGAGACCCGATGGGTCTGTGATGACCTGATACCTGCGAAGTACGCCGCGTTCGCACACGGAGACATCGAGCGGATGCGAGAGCTCGAAGCGAAGTACACGACGCTTGAAGCAGTCACGCCGAACAGCTACATCGATCGGCAACTCTCGAAGCTGCGCAAGACCCTCGGTGATCTCGTGGTGTCAGCCAGGGGGGTTGTCGACAGCCCCATGGAGGATCCAGGTGATCACCTGATCGCGTACACGCAGCGGCATGCGACATTCGTCAAGCAGGTGGACAACCTCGTGAATCGGGCCTGAACGCCAGGCAATCTCACCGCTGCGGTCTACTCGTCGATACCAAGCGTCTCGGCTATCCGCTTCCTCGACTCCTCCGGGAGGCGCAGTGTGCCGTGTTCGCGATACAGCTTCGTCACTCCTTGGAGCTCGCCGAGCTCAGCGGTGCAAGCTGCACAGGTTGCCAGGTGTTCGGCTGCCGCCGACTCCTGATCAGGGGTTGTTGAGCCGTCGAGGAACTCCGGGAGCATCGCATCGAGATCGTCGCATGACAGACTCATAGGTACTCCTTCAGTTGGACACGAAGTGCCTCTCTTGCTCGTGCCAATCGCATCTTGACTGCCGATTCCGACGCACCGAGGATCGCAGCCACCTCAGAAGTCGGGAGTCCCTGGATGTCGCGCAATGCGAATGCCGCACGGACAGGTTCCGACAGTTCCAGGAGAGCGTTGTCCAGCTTGGCAGCCAACTCGAGATTGAGCACACTTGCCTCAACCGAAGCTTCAGAGGGCACCGACGTCACCTCGTATCCGGTGGGGTCGATCGGATCCTCCCGTCGCTTGCGTGTTATCGCGATCGCTTCCCGGTATCCGATGCGGTAGATCCATCCGCCAATGGGACCCTCTCCGCGGTACGACGGCAGGGAGCGAATGACTTTGACAAAGGTCTCTTGAACGACATCCTCGGCGATGTGGAGGTCACCGACGATGCGGTACCCCAACGTGTAGATGGCATCGGCAAACTCGTGGAAGAGAGTCGCCACCGGTCGATCGGCCGCGTCGCTGGGGTTGGGCACCGTCATGGGTAGGGAGTGTATCGCCCGGGAGCCCCGCGATCGCGTGCAGTAACGCGTTACGGGATCGGGGAGAACCGGCCGGAGGCTTCCATGTAGCGTTCGTAGCCGGGGAACGCGTCGATGAGGTGCATCTCTTCCCACCGTGCCTTGACAGCGAACAGGGCTACGAGAGCGACGAACGCCAGGGCCACAATGGCACTTCCCGAGCGGATCGTGATCCCGGCGCCGAGCAGCATGACGGAGACGTAGATGGGATGTCGAACGAGGCGGTATGGGCCACGGGTCACGAGGTCGGTGGCTCCGTTCGGAAGCGGAAGGGGAGTGAGGCCCTTCCCGAGGTATGCAGCGGCCCACAGCCCGACCACGACCCCAGCCACCATCAACGCGCTGCCGATCAACTGCATGATCTCGCTCGGTGCCCATGCAGTGTCGCGGGGATACAGGACCATCACACCAAGCAGCAGGAACTGTACGGCCACGAACAGCCACGCAACGCCCGTCTCGCGGCGCGTATGGCTCGTGGTATCAGCCAGAGGAAGCATGACCGACCGTTCCTTGTAGTCGAGCGGAGACCATGATCGCCACTGCGGCCGAAGATGAGACGGGCCAGGAGTGTCTCACCAATACCCCCGAGGACACGTCGCTGGTGGGAGTGACGCTTGGGATGTCCCGGGTGTTGGCTGAAGTGGCGATCATGGTCGGACCAGATCCCATGATGCGAATCCAATAGCAGCGAGGGCGAACGCCCAGAGGATCGGAGTGCTTGTCACTGCTGCAGCTACGGCGAATACGACGCCGATTCCGATGCGGAGGATCCTGTCGGTGGGAGAGATGAGTCCTCGACTGCGTCTCCCGGTCGAAGCTGCATCGAACAACTCAGAGAGCTGCGCTGCGGTGCGGGAGCCGACGGCTCGGCCGACCTCCTCCCCGTCGTGGAATGCAACAAATGTGGGGACGCCCCGAACACGGTGGGCGGAGGAAGACACTGGATCCGCGCTGGCATCGACTTCTTCGAACCTCACGGTGTCCCCGAACTCGGCTGCAACCTCGTCGGCGACGGGTCGCATCGCCTTGCAGGTTGGACAGCCAGGGGTGACGAAGAAGAGAAGCTCGGCCTGATCCGTTTGGGTGGTCATCGTGTTCGGGGTGTCCTGGGCCTTGCTAGGCAGCAGCCTTGGTGGAATCGTCCTTGGCCGTGCCAGTCTTCAGTCCTGCGTAGATCGGGCACCAACCGATGAGTCCCGTCACGAGGAAGACGACACCGAGCAGCGGCAGTAGCCACACAAGGAATCCTTCGACGGCTGTGAGGCCGATGATGATCAGCGCAGCGCCGCCGATGATGCGGACAACGCGGTCCCAGCTTGCTTCGTTCTTCTTCACTGTGATGCTCCTTTGAGGGTCGTACACAGGGAATGACGCGCGAAGCAGCGGATCGGTCACATTGTTGAGAGCAGAGAGTTACTGAGCCGCGGTGAATTCGGAGTGATCGTCCCAAGCACGGTCGGCCCATACATAGATGACGAGGGCGATGGTGGAACCGATGAGTCCGGCCGTTGCGAGGGGGATGATTGTCCCGTTGAACGATGCATCGATCACGGCTCCGAGTACGGCGCCACCGAGGGTTCCGATCGTGCCGGTGACGGCAGATGCCGTTCCTGCAACGTCGCCCATGGGGATCATGGCCGCAGCGTGGAAGTTGGGGATGAGGAGTGCGTGACACATGAGGATCGGCAGCAGGCCGGCGAGGAACAGGCCAAACGCAGGGGTTCCTCCGGTTGACCAGGCAATGATGGCAAAGGCTGATGTCGCCAGGACATATCCCCTGGCGATCCACCCGAGCAGCGTTCGCAGCGGGACCAATTCGAGCAGTTGAGTGTTGATCAGCATCCCGATGCCGATCACCGCGGCCGATCCGCCGAAGATGACGGGAAACCAAGCATCGAGATCGAAGACCTGGTCGATGATCAATTGGCTCGATGCGAGGTACGAGGCGAAGAACCCGAACACTGCGGTTCGGGAGAGCGTGAGACCCATCGTGAGGCGGTTTCTGAAGACGAATCGCGTCGCATCGAGGAGCCGCTCGATTTTCAGGGGCAAGCGTCTGTCCGGTGACAAGGTCTCCGGCAATCGGATCGACCAGACACCGACGACACCGGCGAACAGAGCAATCACCCAGAAGACCAGGTGCCATGAGCCTGCAGCGAGGATCAATGAACCGAGCGTTGGCGCCACGATCGGCACGGCGATGAACACAGCCATGATGTAGGACATGGCCTTCGCCATCGCTTCTCCCTCGTAGACGTCTCGAACGAGACCCAGGGCGACAACTCGTGGCCCTGCGGCGCCCACGCCTCCGAGGAATCGGAGAGCGAAGAGTGCCGGGAGGCTCGGCGCGAGAGCTGCTCCAACTGCGCCGACGATGTAGACGGCGAGCCCCGCGTACAGGATCCCCTTTCGTCCGAGTGCGTCGGAGAGGGGTCCCCAGACCAGCTGTCCAAGAGCGAGTCCCACCAGGAAGAACGTGACGATCGGTGCGAGCGCGTTTGAATCGGCTGACAGGCCGAAGTCCGGACGCATGGCACCAAAGGCAGGCAGCATCATGTCGATGGCCAGTGCTGTGACTGCCATGATCATCGATACGAGTGCCGTGAACTCGATCCGGCCCAGGCGCGATTCGATGACTTCTCGAGCGGCGTTCACGGTGCATCGCCAGTGGCGATCGGCAGGTCGGTTGAGCACCAATCGCTCCACGATCCCTCGTAGAGCCAAGGCCGCCCGATACCGGCAATCTCCATCGCGAGGATGTTGAGACATGTCGTGACGCCAGAACCGCAGTACACGATCACATGCTCGGCATCGGTCACACCGACCTCCGAGAATCTGGACCGCAATGTTCCCGGATCTCGCAAGGTGAGATCCGGTGCCAGGTTCCCCGGATGGGGGACGGAGACAGCGCCGGGGATGTGTCCGGCGATCGGATCGATGGGTTCGGATTCTCCGCGGTATCGCTCTGCGATCCGCGCATCGATGACAACCGTGTGCTCGGGACGTGCCACCACTTGGTCCCGGTCGACAATCCTGGTCCACGGCCTCGTCTCCATGCCACCTCGCGGAGGGATGACGGCTTCCATGTCGAGGCTGTTGCCACCAGCGACCCACGCCTGGATGCCGCCGTCGAGCACGGAGGTCTGCTCGTGGCCCTGGTCCGTGAGCATCCACCAGAGCCGAGCGGCGAACCCACCCCCGGAGTCGTCGTAGACAACAACCCGGGAGTTGGGGGTGATCCCGAGTCGACTGAGCGACTCCCCGAACCGGGCAGGAGTAGGGAGGGGATGACGGCCAGGTCCCACCGGCGCGGTGAGGTCGTCATCGAGCGATGCAAAGACCGCACCGGGTAGATGTCCGCTCCGGTACTCCTCCGGAGCACGTTCCGGATTCGCCAGATCCCAACGGCAATCAACGATTCGCACGTCGCCACGATCGAGGATGCGGGCAAGTTCGTCTGCCGTGATCAGTGGGGATGCCATTGGGAAAATGTACCCACGTCTCTGCTCTCTGCTCTCTGTTCTCTAGTCTTCTCCTCATGACGACGCTGCATCTACTCGACGGCACCTATGAGCTGTTCCGGAATCACTTCGGTGCGCCTCCGCGCCAAACACCGGAGGGCTGGGAGATCGGCGCGGTCTCTGGCCTCATGTCTTCAACCCTGTCTCTTCTCGGAGGTGGTGAGGTCACGCATCTCGGCGCGGCATTCGACTCGATCATCGAGTCGTTTCGGAATGACATGTTCGACGGTTACAAGACCGGAGAGGGGACACCTCCCGAGTTGTACGCGCAGTTCCCTGTCGCGGAACGGGCGATGGAGGCGATGGGTGTCGCCGTGTGGTCGATGATCGAGCAGGAGGCGGACGATGGTCTTGCCGCTGCGGCGACGAAGTTCGCCGATGAGGTCGATCAGATCGTGATCATGAGTCCGGACAAAGACATGACACAGCTCTTCGGCAACCCGAAGATCGTTGGCTATGACAGACGAAAGGGTGTGTTCATCGATGCCGACGGAACGAGAGAGAAGTTCGGCGTATCTCCTGAGTCGATCGCCGATTACCTCGGTCTTGTTGGAGATACCGCAGATGGTATCCCCGGGCTTCCGGGCTGGGGAGCGAAGTCGTCGGGCACTCTGCTTTCCGAGTATGGACACATCGAGAGCATCCCGGCTTCCGAGGAGGACTGGAGCGTCAAAGTGAGAAGTGCCGCGAAGTTGGCAGAGACACTTCGCAACCGGATGGATGACGCGCTCCTCTACCGGGACCTTGCCACGCTACGCAAGGACGCCGACATCCCCCAGTCCCTCAACGATCTTGAGTGGAAGGGTGCCCGGCGAGCCGATTACGAGGCTCTCTGCGACGAACTCGGCCTCACCGGCCTTCGTTCCCGCCCAGCTCGCTGGCTCGGCGAATAGCCTCTCTCGTTCTTGCGTAACTGATGGTCGGACGTCCGACCATCAGTTACGCAAGAACAGCTGCAGAGTTAGCGAGTTGGGATTCGTCTGCGGCCCTTATACCGAACGCCGGAGAAGTGTCCGTTGACTCCAACAGGGTCGAGGTCTCGAGGCCTTGCGATCTGCTCCTGGAAGACGAACTCGGGGTAGGCCTCGCCACCGTGTTCGGAGCGGTCGAGGCCTTCGGTCTCCTCGGTCGCGTTCACTCTCATACCAATGGTGACGTCTATGGCCTTGAACACCGCGTAGCTCGTGATGAACGCCCAACCGGCGATGGCCAGAGCACCGAAGAGCTGGATACCGACAGACGCATCTCCGCTCAGGAGACCGACGGCGATCACTCCCCACAGGCCTGCGGTCCCATGCACCGAGATCGCTCCCACGGGATCATCGATGCCCACCCGTTCGAGCGCCATGACCGACAACACCATGACTACGCCACCCACGAGTCCGGTAAGGATCGAGAAGCCGAACGACAGACTTGCAGCGCCTGCCGTCACGCCGACAAGGCCGGCAAGAACACCATTGAGCGTGAAGCCCACATCCGGCTTCCCTGTGACGATCCATGCGGTGGCCATTGCTCCGAGCGCACCAGCCGCCGCGGCCAGTGTCGTGGTCACGACCGGTGTCGTGATGTCCTGCCCCACCGCAGCGAGCGTGGAACCGGCGTTGAATCCGTACCAGCCGAACCACAGGATGAAGACGCCCAGGGCACCGAGCGTCACCGAGTGCCCAGGAATCGATTTGGCCTTCCCGTTTTCGTCGTACTTGCCGATGCGAGGACCAACCACGAGCACGCCAGCCAGTGCGGCAACCCCGCCGAGCATGTGGACGACACCAGATCCCGCAAAGTCGAAGAACCCGATCTCGGACAACCACCCGCCGCCCCACACCCAATGCGTGACGATCGGGTAGATGAGGCCAGTGATGAACGGTGTGTACAGGAGATAAGACGTGAACTTCACGCGTCCGGCGACCGCTCCCGAGATGATCGTTGCCGCTGTTGCAGCAAACACGACCTGGAAGAACCATTCGCCGGCTCGGGAAGGATCATCAAAGAAGAAGACGTCGCCGTAGGCGAAGAAGCCGCCAAGGCTTGAGCCGCCATAGGCGAGCGCGAACCCGAATGCCCAGTACGTGATGCTCCCCACGGAGAAATCCATCACGTTCTTCATGATGATGTTCCCAGCGTTCTTCGCGCGGGTGAATCCGGCTTCCACAAGCGCGAATCCGGCCTGCATGAACATGACGAGCATCGCAGCCACTACGAGCCACACGCTGTCCACTGCTGCGGCCACGTCTGCGACTCGGGCATCCTGTGCCATCACCCCTGTCGCGAACGGGCCGACCAGTAGTGCCGCCGTCGTGCCTCCGAGCAGACTCAGTCTTCGTCTCATCGCCTTCTCCCTGATCGTGGTGATGGAGGCAACGTAGAGGCACTCGATTGCACGACGGTTGCCCGCGGGTTACGGGTTTCGGACGTGTCTGTTTCGGGGGTGTTGCGGGAGAAGAGATCCGCCTTCGGCGGATCGACAAGAGCCGCACTCCGTGCGGCGACGAGAGTTCTCGGTTTCACCTCGAACGACCAGAGATGCGGCATTGCCGCATCGACAGGAGTGCAGCATCGATCCACGAAGCGGATCTTCTCTTGATTCGCGGAGCGAATCTCTTGTCGCTGGCGAAGCCAGCTCTCCTCCGCTGGCCGGAGGCCAGCTGAAATGTGCGAGAATCGCACAATGCCCGTCATCGAAGTCCAAGGACTTGTCAAGCACTACGGCGACACGAGAGCAGTCGACGGGGTGGATCTTGCCGTTGAACAAGGGGAGGTCTTTGCCCTGCTCGGCCCCAACGGCGCCGGTAAGTCCACTACGGTCGAGATCCTCGAAGGCCATCGCAGGGCCGGATCCGGCTCGGTTTCGGTTCTCGGGTTCGATCCGTCGACGAGGGAGCGTTCGTATCGCGAACGTATTGGCATCGTGCTGCAGGAGACCGCGGTGGAGGATGCACTCACGGTTACCGAGGCAATCGACGTGTACGGCCGCATGTACCCCCATCAGCGGCCAACCGACGAGCTCATCGACATCGTGGGCCTTCGCGAGAAGCGCGACTCTCGCATCAAGGCCCTCTCCGGGGGACAGCGACGCCGCCTCGAACTTGCTCTTGGCATTGTCGGGGATCCAGATCTGATCTTCATGGACGAGCCGACCACGGGTTTCGATCCGTCGGCAAGAAGGCAGGCGTGGAGCATCGTCCAGAACCTCACCTCACTTGGCAAGACCGTCCTGCTCACCACTCACTACATGGACGAGGCACAGGTTCTCGCAGATCGTGTCGCGGTGATTGCCCAGGGCAAGATCGTCGCCGAGGGCACGCCAGAATCTCTCGGCGGACGAGAGGATGCGGCTTCCGTGATTTCCTTCCACCCGGAGGGGGCATCGCTTGACGGCTTCCCGTTCGGTGCTCACGACGTGGCGGAGAACGGTCGTGTGACCCTCCACAGCACGACTCCAACGCGCGCTGTTCACGAAGTGACAGGGTGGGCGCTCGATCATGGAGTTGATCTCACGGACCTGACCGTGAGTCGGCCGAGTCTTGAAGACATCTACTTGGAGCTGACAGGGGAGGGCGGCGATGGCTGATCAACCCTCGAACGTCAGGCTGCTCGTAGACCAGACCCGGTATCAGAACAAGATCATCTTCCGGAGTCCCGCCGCTGCGTTCTTTACGCTGATCTTCCCTCTGTTCATCTTCATGGTGTTCGCTCTCGTGTTCGGCAACGCGGAGATTGCGCCCGGCCTGCGGCTGGCGCAGTACTTCGGTCCAGCAATGGCGGTCTTCGCTGCCGTTTCTGCCTCGTATACGAACATTGCCTCAGCCACGGCGTATCAGCGCGATGAAGGGATCCTCAAGCGGGTCAGAGGGACTCCTCTCCCGGCGGCGATATACCACGGCGGGAAGATCCTCAGCGCCAACTACATCGCAATCATCTCCGTGTTGATGATGTTCATTGTCGGCGTTCTCTTCTATGGCATCGAGATCTACATGGATACGTTGCCAGCCGCCATCGTCACATTCTTCGTCGGAGTGGGGTGTGCGGCGTCGCTCGGCCTGCTGGTCGCAGGATTGGTCGGCAGCGGAGAGGCAGCCACAGCGGTTACGAACGCGACGCTCCTCCCGCTCGCTTTCATCAGTGGGATCTTCCTCGCACCATCGGATCAGTCTCCCGAATGGCTCGATGCTGTGGCGAACTTCTTTCCGCTGAAGCACTTCGTTATCCCGTTCACGGATGCCTTCGATCCCAGGTACACCGGGTCGCCGTGGCAGTGGGATCATCTTGC
>JBDLJV010000041.1:0-15444 GCA_039714175.1 Actinomycetota bacterium | reverse complement strand
GCGAGGTCGGCGCCGGTCACCGGCGTCCCGTCCTCCCACACGGCTTCCTCGCGCACCGTGTAGGTCATGGTGACGGTCCCGTCCGCAGCGACTTCGAGGCCGTCGCCGAGTCGGGGTACGCGTTCGACGATCCACGGGTCCAGTTCGCCGGTTGCGGCATTGAGGCGGAACGCACCGGGCACCACGAGGCGAGCGACGATGTGGGCCTGTTGGATCAGCAGCGGATTGATGGTCGCGTCGACCCACTCACCATTGGGATCCTCGTATCCCTCGGCGAAACCGCCGTCGGTTCCGAGTCGGAGCCATCCCTCGGGCAGGGCCTCGCCGGGGTCGACCGGGTCGGGCTCCGGATCGACCGGCTCGGAGCCGACGATCGGTACCAGCGGAGTCATTGCCGGTCCCGCAGGGGAGACCCACACGGCGCCGAGGCGGCCACCATCGATCTCGAATTCCGCACCGACAGCCACGATGGTTGATAGGTCACTGGCAAGGGAGAAGGCGACGGGGGAGGCACCTTCGATCGTGGTTGGCTCATCGAAACTGAGCCTCGTCCAATCGACCCCATCGGCAGAGACCCACGTGATCCGGCTGGTCTCTGCACCAAGGGACTCTGAACCAGCCACGACGATCCCCTTGCTGGTGACCAGCACGTCGTGCATGCGCGTCGGCAGCTTCTCTCTGCTGAATTCGTCGCCCTCAGGCGCATAGCGCTCCCAGGTGCTGCCGTCGTTGGAGGTCCACACCGCTCCCGAGTGATCCTCGAAACCGACGATCACCCATGTGCCGCCGGAAGTCGCTATCCCCGAGGCTCCGGCGAAGCCTTGTTCTTCGATGCGTGGTAGCAGTGTGGCAGACCACGTTGTGCCGCCATCATCGGAGGCCCAGATCGTGGGTTCACTCTGCCCGTCGGCGATCTGTGATAGCCCGACGACATATGCGACGCCGTCGATCACCACGATGTCGTCCAACGACGAAGCTGCGAACTCAGGTACGACGATCTCTCGCCATGTTCCGGATGGATCGGCAATCCAAGCGATGCCGGTCTCAGCGGAATCGGGTCCGTCGCTCGTGTGTCCGCTCCCGACGGCGATGAAGCCGTCACCGTGGGGCGCGATCGAGTGCGGGATCACTCCCTCGAGGTTCCCTGCTGTCTCCACCGGAGCGGCGTCCCAGGTCGTGCCATCGGTGCTGGTGTAGAACACGGCTTGAATGTCGGCGTTGAATCCCCCAACAGCCATGATGTCACCGGCGTCGGCAACAGCTTCGAGGCCGATGCCCCCGAAGGTCGATGCGTCGTCGATCCGGGTCCACTCGGTCCCCGTCTCCGAGATGAAGACCATGCCGTCGGGCTGTCCCGACTCGGCCGTTTCGTTGCCGATGGCAAGGAAGCCCTCATTTCCACGTGTCACGCGGGAGAACATGAAGTTCGCTGCGGAGGAATCCACTGCCTCACTCGGAACCCGTGCCCACTCCGTGGGCAGGTCAGCAGCGTCGATCACTGGTGCTGTCGTCGTCGTGACCGGGGCGGCGACATCCTCGGGTGACCGGGTGAGCCATACGACGGCACCGGCAAGGATGACGACGCTGAACGCCACGGCGGCTGCCAGGAGTCCGCTTCTTGAGCGCACCGGTGCCGCGACCGAGGCCAGCGTCGCCTTCTCGAGTTCTGACTGAAGGTCGTTGAGGAAGGGAATGCGACTCATGCGGGAGCCTCCATCACGTCTGCCATCTTCTTGAGTGCTCGGTGGACCCGGACGCGTGCTGCTCCCTCGGAGCAGCCGAGCTGTTCGCCGACTTCGGCGAAGGACTGGTCATCGATCACGCGTAGCTGGACCGCGTCTCGTTCGGATGCGGAGAGGCGCTTCAACGCAGCCTCCAGTTCGGTGCGGAAGGCTCGGGCATCGATCATCTCTTCGATCCGTTCGATCGAGTCGTTCCCCAATTGGGGGACTTCGACACCGAGGCGCTTGACGGCCCGGAACTCGATCTTGCGGCGACGCCGGTAGCGGCCCAGTTCACGTTTGGCGATCCCGAACAGCCATCCGTTCGCCGATCCCTTCCGTTCCCTGTAGGTCCCACGTTGCAGCCACGCAGCGGCGAAGGTCTCCGCAACGAGGTCTGCTGAGGCATGTGGATCCCAGGTACGGCGGTAGAAGTATCCAAGGATGTTCTCGGACGAGCGTTCATACAGTTCGGCAAATGCGGCCGGATTCTCACGCGATGCGATGAGCAGTTCGGCGTCACTCTGCTGGCCCGTCACGTCACCTCCTTCACCGGTACTCACCACAAGGGACCCGAAGCGTTACATACCCCCGATGCATCTCTGAGGGTACGACGGGTTCTGACAGCACAGTCAGCAGTTCGTCGGCTATCTCTGGACTTCGAGATTCTCGCCTGAGTTGAACACGGCGATCTCGTCGTGGGTGTTGTCGACACAAGCCCCGGCGAGTTCCCTTCCCGCGGCGCTCGTGTAATCGTCAAGTCGAGAGGCGTAGGGGAACCCGCCACCACCTGAGATCGTGTCGCCGGGATACACGAGAGTTCCGTCCCGGAGCCTGACCGCTGACTCGTCGGCATCCCACGACGTACCGCGGGGCCAGACGATCGGGTACCGCTCGTCGGCATCGGGATGCATCAGATACAGGCAGTTGCCTTCCAACTCGACCTCGCCGTGAACATCCGCGTCGGTTCCGCCGCTGCGCCACTTCCCTTCTATGACGGGACCATCGACGCTGCCGGCGCACGCTGACAGCAGCAGCACGGATACCAGGGCAATGGTGAATGCCTTGCGCATGATCACACTCCCAGTAGTTGCATTCTTTGCATGTCAGCCGTCGCACTTCTGTAGGGCAACCTGTGCCTGTGTCTCATCGATCTCCATCAAGATGAGCATGGGGTCCCATCTGATGTCGATGGGTTGTTCGAGCCAAGCCTCGAACTCCGGCGGTGGCATGATCTCGTATCCGTCGTCGGTGAGGCAGGTGTAGAGGTCGGTCAACCAGGTGAATGTGTCCTCCAAGGCCTCGGGGGTGAATCGAGGCCGCTCGGGCAGGTTGAGCCCGAGGCGACAGCGTGCGAGGGTCTCGTTGGCAAACGGTAGGTTCTCTTCACTGAAGATCGACAGGTCGATGAATCCCAGACCGGGACCGTAGACCGGGGGAACGTCAACCTCGAAATTGTTGTCCCGCATGCACGCAACGAGGTATCCGGTTGCTTCGGTGAAGTCGATCTCCTCGAACGAAACCTCCGTGTAGTCGGCGAACCCGGTGATCGGTTCCACGTAGAGCGTGTCCGACTCGGGCGGTCTCCTTCTGTCGGCCCTGGCGATCTCAGTTCCCTCGGCATCGTAGATGACGACTTCGACGTCCCTCCCAGTGACCACGTATGCCCGGAAGACCACGACACCGTGTTTGGGACGCTGCCAACCCTCGGGCTGGTCATCGACCATCAGTACAGCCACGGAAGCCTCCTCGGGCAGGCCACCCCACGCCATGAGGTTGTAGCCGACGAAACCCGAGAACAGCGGTCGAAGACTGGCGTCGGGCGTGACCGGGTGGCAGTCCATAGAGGTCCCGTCCAGCGTGGCGAGACCGAAGCACTCGCCGGGACCGCCGAAGCTGTCATCGTATGGACTTGCCAACAGGCCGGTTGCCTTGATGATGATGCGGTCAGGGTCCGAGATCTTGCCGAGGGCAACGGTCTCGGCCTGGTTCAGCGAGTGCTCCATCGTGGTGTCCAGGATGAAGGACAGGTTCGAGGACGGTTCAGCGAACTCGAGTTCCTGTTCGCCACCGAATCCTCTCGTGTCGAAGGCCGGTTCGGGGCCTAGCCCGTCATCTGGATCCGTCACCTGTTCAGATGGCGGGTCCTCCCCAAACTCGCCTTCGACCGGGTTCCCTTCCCCGGGGATCGATGCGATCGTCGATGTTGGTGACGCTTGGGCCTCGGGGTCGTCATCGCCTCCCAGGAGTACTACGAGACCGAAACCGACAAGCACGACACCGATCCCGACCAGCATCACCCACTTCATCCATGGTGGGATCCCACCGGGCTCATCGTCGTAGGGCGATGTGACGAGTTCCTCGAATCGATTACTCATGTTCTCTCACCCCTCGATGTCTGCCACGACGAGAGCACAGCAGTCAGCCCATACGTCGTCAGACTTCTGGCGACCCTCATCCTCCCACCCATGTTCGGTCGACTCCCGACCTCCCAAGACAACAGTGACCCACCATGCATTCCCAGTCGACTCGAGTTGGAACTCGTACTCGGATGTTTCGTACAGCGCACGTTGGTCGTCCCCGTAGAGCGGAGCCCATTGGAGCAGGCCCCTCAGCGTCGCGCCGCCGGCCGTGACAACCGGATCGAACAGGCCGAAGCGGCATTGCCTGTATGAACTTCTTGCGTGCTCGTCCATGCAGATACTGCGATTGGTGGTCCAGAACTCCGAAGCGACCAGAAGAGGGTCGCTTCGCCACTGCGGTCCCTCACCGCCCGCCAACTGATCCTCGACCTCTTGCTGGTACTCAGGGAAGTAGCCAATCCTCTGGTCGACATCGTGTGCAGCGGGATCCGGGTACCACTGGATGTGTCCGCCCTCGTCGCAGCGATCGGCCTCACTCGGGTTCACTCCGTGCTCACATATCGCTCGCGCACGAGCGCGGGCTGCAGTCTCGTCGATGTGTGCTGGCGCTGGACCGTAGGCAGACACCCAGATCCGTTCCTTGGAGATGTCTCTACCTCCGAGCATCTCTGCGGGACAGAAACTGTGACCGTCGGACATCCGCGCTGCAACCATCACCTCCGGGTCAACATCGGCAATGACTCGCATGCTGTCCACGTCGTACGAGGTGCCAGCGACCGCGAACTCGTCGCCAAGGGACTGTTCGTCGATGACGAGACAGTCGAGATCCCAGTACTGACCGCCGACGGCGACCGCCAGGCCACAGTCGCCGCTGCAATTCTGTGTCATGATCATCTGCTCACCGAACTCGTTCGTTGCCGAGGGAATGGACTGATCCGAGAAGGGCGCACAACTGGCAACCAGTACTGCAGCTGCTACGACGGCGGCAAGCGATCCCTTGCCCATCAGGCATCCCCCTCACTCAGCTGACGGGCGTGCAGCGTCGGGATGCATGTGGCACCAGCAAGATCGCGCACGAAGTCGATCCCAGCAGCCGCGTCGATGGTGAACGCTCTGTCGAGGCAGAAGAAGTGCATGGTGTCGTCGGTACTGAATATCGCCACCGAGCCTTCGAGGTCGATCATCGGTTGCACCGAGGCGAACAGTGACGCGACGTCGTCAATGGCAGAGAGGGTTATCTCGTGCGGATCACCGTCAGGCTCCTTGATGTTGACAACGCTCCCGGCATACGGACCCGGCGTATGAAATGGGTTCGAGACGGCGGCGTCGAGGCTCTGTGCCGCTCGCCACAGCGCATGCATCTGCATGGTTGATTCTCGGAAGTCTGGGTGCCAGAGCATCGTCTGATCCTGTTCGGTATCCCACGCGTCCGTGATGTTTTGGAGCATTCCAGCTACATCATCACGGTCATACAGGTACGGCGGCAGTTCGCCGTCCGATCCGTCACCCTCGGGGATCTCGGACACGATGCTGAGGCTTGCCCAGATCGGACCGTTGGTTGTGCTCATGTTCTGCTCAGCACCACTGTGGAGGGGCTCCATCCCCCAGTCGTGCTCATCCACATCGGTGTTGATCTGGATCGAGAGCGCGATCACATGATCTGTACGCGGCTCGTAGAAGTAGACGACCTCCGGCGGCGGTGACTGTGCAAATGGGTCTGACCAGGTGTGGGACCGGTACGGAATCCACCGATCGCGTCCGAGCTCGTTCCACGCGATCTCAGCAGCCAACGACATCGCCGGTCGTGACGACGACTCCAGTGCCTGCTCGACGAGATGGTGGTGTCCACCTTCGTTGTCGAAATCGCGATAGATCCAATCGAAGTCAGCTTGGCTGAACAACTCATAGCCGCCGGAGTCGTGGACGCCTTCGGGATTGGTGAAGAGATGGATGACAGTTCCAGGACTCGCCTGACGGAGGCTCGGCAATGCCGCATCCACGGTTCCGGCCACGTCGCCGTGTACCACGTAGTCGCGGCCCCACGCATGCACGTTTGCGATGGCCGAGAACACCGACTGTCCGACAAGTGCGGTATCGGATCGAGGCCAGGGTGCATACCACGTGGGGTCATGAGGATCTTCCGTGAGCATGGAGGTCGTTCCTTCGGCCACGAGTGTGTCCCCGAGATAGGCAGCGAGCCGATAGGTGCCGCCGTTGATGCCCGCGAAGGTCGTGGCGTCTTCGGTCTTCTTGTCGAGCAGGTTCGGGACGGTTGCCGCCCAGCAGCTCGAAGTCTCGCCTTGCCGGGGTTCACCCAACGCAAGCGTTCGTGCATGGGATCCGCTCTCTGTCTCAAGACGGATCTTGTCGACATTGCGGTACTCGACACCGGCACAAATCTCGATGTGCGCTCCGGGCCATCCGGGATCGGGGAACGCAGCGATTCCCGCGAGATCAACGGGAGCGGGAGCCGTAGATGTTGTGGACGGCACCGTGGTTGTCGCGCCTACCCGCCATGACGTGGTGGTCGCCGTCCCATCGTGGTCGATCGTGGTTGATGTCGGCCCATTGGTCGACTGCGTACATGCGGCGACCACCAACATCAGCACCGCCGCGAGTGCGATTCCCCTACGCATCAGACTGGCCTTTCCATGCGTCGTCTTGTTCACCTTACCTACCCGCTCGGATTGCGCTCCGATCAGTCCCCCGCAAGGGCATACATCCAGGTGCCGTCCTCGGCGATGCCAACCCGGAATCCTGCGTAGGCACCGAATTCATCCGTGTAGCCGATCAGCTCGTTGACGGTCCAATCGTTCACGGCCGCGACTCGATTGAGCATGTCGTCGGACCACACATCGGAGATACTCTGTCCATCTGCGAGATCCACCGGTGCCGGCCACTGGTAGATCGTCACCGGCACGACATCTTCCGCCTCCAGTCGCTGGCCTTCGAATGACTCGTACGGCAGCGTCGTGAGAGCCAGGACGAGCCTCCGCAAGGACTGGTGTTCGCCGTCGTACCAGGCGAGTGAGTCTGGGTCATTGGCAGCTCCCCAGAAGACACCGTCGTTGAATTCACCATTGCCCCCAAGCAGGGCCAGCGCCACGATCTGCTCGAGGTCACAAGACAATGCCGCTGAGTACAAGGCGAATCGCGTGAGGGCCGGGCCACCCTCGTCGAATGACTCCAGCTCGTCAGGAAGCCCTTCGTACGACGGCTGATAGTCCTCGAGACTCTCGGTAGCCAGACCCTCTGTTGAGCAGATCTCCGGCTTGATCGAAACGGCCGGGCCTCTGATCTCAACCGATGCAGGTGGAAGCTGACCGGCGTCAAGGATCTCGCGATCGCCGATTGGCGCGGAAAGAGCAGCCTCGGCGTCGATCTCAATGCCGACGCCAGCGCACATGTAGTTGCCGTCCTCGTCAGCCCAAGGTGGTGGAATCCCGCGTTTCCAAACGGTGATGAGTACGGAGTTTGCGGTTTCTGTCACGTCTACTTCGACGACCTCGGTGGTCACGTGGTATCCATCCTCTGCGGAGCAAGCACCGCCCTGCACCTTGAGGGGGATCGTGGTGGCACTCGGTTCGATCGGTCCAGCGACAATGAATCGCTCAGAACTCAGATCGTCGGTTGTGAGCTTGGGCCTGCAGCCACCCCAGCCACGAATGGAATCCTCATGGAGGTTGAACTCCGACGTGATCCTTCCGTCTGTGTAACCGAGGATGAATTCGGAATCCACGATCGAGAAGCCGTCCGACGCCAGATAGTTGTGGTTCTCAGGCTCTCCCTCTCCGCCGATGAAGAACGCCTCGAGGATCTGACCCTGCGTGGTGTCGAGAAACTCATCCTTGGTGAGTTCCGGTCCTTCTGTGTACCGCAGGTCGAACGAGGTACTCCCGCACGATGCTTGCGCCCCTGCGGGATCCGGCGTCGGTGGCGGTTCCTCGAACGAGCTTGCGGCACAGGTCATTCTCCAGATGATCTCGAGCGTCTGGGTTGCCTCGTCGATAGATGGAAGGTCTCCTCCCGCCCGGTTCGCGAGGGGCGCATCGTGTTCGACATAGCGTTCCGCCAGCGTGGCGAGGTCCGCAGTGTTGGTGCCGCACATCTCAACGAAGCGATCACTCCACACCCTCGGTGATTGCTGGTTGATGCCGACGTTGTTGACCCATGTCAGAACAGCGCCATGGAGTTGGGACGTGACCGGCCTGAGCCCCCAGAGGCTCGCACAGGATCGTCGGTAGTACTCGCGAGGCGAGGTATCTCCAGCGGTGAGTGCAGCGACGACGTTCCCTTGGGCGTCGTAGCCCAACGAGTCTTCGAACTCACCTCTCTCAACCACCTCGGCAACGTTCGGTACGGCCAGAAGCATGTCGGTGACGGTGAGAGAGTCGTCTGTGAGCCGGTGATCGAGTGCGGCACCACCCTCGCACGCGAGGTCGTCTGCCTTCACAGGCCATTGTGTGAGATTCTCCGTTGGCGGCCAATCCACTCGTGTGAACACGAGTGTGGCCTCCGGCGTGTTCACCTGGAACGATGTTGCCGTGATCTCAATATCGGCAGATGGCGTTTCCCACATCAGTGCTACGACAGCAGATGCTCGTTCCCAGTCGAAACAGTTCTCGTGCTCAATCTCGAGGTGTCCCCACAGAAGCTTTCCGTCGACGACCCGACTCGGTTCGGAGCTGGCGAGAACGTAGCAGTCGGTGACGCCTCTCACACCGTCGGCCGAGAATTCGATCCAGGGTTTCGGCTGGCCACCTTCCGAGAACGGAGCCGACACTGTCTCCTCGGCGACGGTGTAGCTCTCAAGCACCCAGATACCGTGGAGGCTTTCGGCGGACTGGGATACTCGTGTTGTCCCAGAAGTGACGGAGTCGCCCTCGCCCTCGCCAAGTCCGGAGCCGATGAACGCGGCAATCCCGACTACAGCAACTGCAACTGCAGCAGCACCGAGGAACGCAGCTCCGCCGCGGCGGTACCAGGGAGTCGGCTCGTAGCGCGTCAGCGGGGCGTAGCCGCCGGTGAGCCACTGCCACTTCGGCGGCTTGGGGGCCGTGTCGACGATGTCGTCGAGGGCTGCCTTGATTTCCCTGTCGAAGTCCTTCTCATGCATCAGCCAATGCTCCTTCGAGCTTCTTGCGTGCGAGATGGAGATACCTGCGTGCCGTCGACGGTTGACATCCCATGTAGCGGGCTGCCTCATCGCTCGGCATGCCCATCCAGTAGGTCAGGAACACGACCGCCCGCTGTTGGACGGGAAGTTCCTTTACCGCTTCGAGCACCTCGGGCCGGCTCTTGGTCGGTTCGATGGCTTGGTCGACGAGCGGGAGTGTCTGTTTTCGCTTCTTGCGGTCCAGGGACTCGTGGAACACGGCCTTCATCAGGTAGGGGCGGGGTTCGTCCAGGTCACTCAATGTGCGCCGGGACTTGTACACCCGTGCAATCACTGCTGACAAGACATCCTCCGCATCCGACGGACCAACGAGAACAGTGGCGTAGCGAATCAGGTCGTGCTTGTGCTGTCGATAGATCGCTTCGTCCATCTCACCCCTATCCACGACTCAACCCCCGCTTCTGTTGCACGCGATTCGAAGATTCTCTGAGCAATCTTTGAATGCAGGCCTGGCCTACCAGAAAGGATGGGCCTCGAATCGCGCAATCATCAGTCGTGTGGCCGCTGGTTGGCCTTGATCCAGCTGATCGACGTGGCGATGTGCTCGGCGAAGCCTTCGGGGTAACGGTGACCCATTCCTTCGACTCGATCGCTCTCAATTGGAATGCCCAGCGCCCTCTGGTAGCCGACGAAGGCGTCGATGTCGTCAAGGAATCTCTGGTCGTCAGCGTCTCCACTGATCACGTACACGGGCACAGAGAGTCCCTGGCAGTCATCGACCGGGGGCGCCCACGCAACGAGGATGACGCCGACTGTCGCCCGGTACCGGGTGGCCATCTGCGCTGCCCGCACAGCCCCCCGTGACCGACCAGCGAAGATGATCTCGGTGAGGTCGCCGAGCGGCACCTGGGCGGAGATGTCGCGGTCTGTTTCGTCGATCGATCCCCAATTGGTACGGTCGTGCGTGACCGAGATGCTGGACGCCGGGGCGTAGAGGTCGTACCCGAGCCGGGTCACCGGCTCCCAGGTCGTTCTTGTGTGCGTGTCGCGTCCGGCTGCGGCGTGGAGGGCGACCACCGTCCCATCGCCTTGTGTCTGACGACCCATGAACAGGCCAGCGGCAGGTGCGGCCTCTGCCTGTCTCCGGCCGCACTCGGCAACAAGCTCCTCCCACTCGGGATGACCGTGGAGTGTGTCGAGATCCGAGTCGGATCGCAGCATCTCCTTGCCGTACCACCATCCCCGGTCCAGCACTTCGGACATTGCAGTCACCGCATCGCCCTCCCTACCGACACGAGCGAGCAGGCAGATACGCCAGAATTCGACGGTTGGAAGATCATCCTCGGTGATGTGCGGTCGCTCGGCTACGACGAGGTCGAGTGCCCCCTGGTAGTCGCCATTGCCGTAGAGGGCGAACATCCGGTCACCGAGCTGCGTGAACCTCGACATGACCCAACCCTACGCGAGAGATCCACCAGGCATGCTGGATGCTCCTAGACGACCGCTCTAGCGAATTCGATGATCTGCTGCATTGCACGAACGGCCCGAACTGTCTCGCCTGCGCTCGGATCCGTTGCTCCGTACTGCGCTTTCTGCTTGAGCCCAAGAAGAGTCGATAGCGCGGTGGCGGTCTCGGCTCCCACCTCAGCCACGTCCTTGAGGAGGCGCACTGCTTCACGATGATCATTCCCAGCGGCGTGCACACCAAGACGGGCACAGCACAGAGCATCAGCAGCAGCAATCGCCGCAAGTACCGCGTTCGCTACTGCCGCTGATCGATCGGGCCCGGGATCCCGACCCGGATCAACGATCGTGGCAAGCTCGGCGAAACTCTCCGCTTGCGAGAGCCGGTTGACTGCGTGCTGTCGTGTGCAAGGCGACGTTCGCCGGCTACGCGGCATTCGTTCTCAACAGCTCTCTGCCGTCCCTGCGGATTGCTTCAGCGAGATCGGGGGAGACGTCTGCCAGCAAGCCGAACTCTGAACTCGAGTACAACAACGCATCTACATGGTTTCCGGTCATCGTCTCCAACGTATCGGCAAGCTGTGACACGGAAGCACCAGCCGCGTCGATGTCGGCTGCGTCGGGGAAGACGAACGCCAAGTCGATGTCTGAGTCTGGCCCAGCCTGCCGCCGCGCAACGGATCCGAAGAGAATCGCATGCATAGGTGCCGGTTCGACAGAACCAGCTAGGTCTGCGAGCTTCTCGATGAGGATTCGATGGCCGCCGACCGCCTCAAGGATCGCCGGAGCAAGGAGATGCTCACGGTTCAGCGTGTTGAGGACGGAATTGCCTGCTTCCAGCTGGCTGACGAGGCCCGAGGCGGTGAGGTCCTTGAGCACCACAGCGACTCCCGCGACGGAAGCCCCGTCTGGCACCAATCGTGAGATCTCCCTTCCTGATAACGGTCGCGTCGTTCCAACCAGAACCTCGAGAACGCGACCGGCGAGAGACGGAATGAGTGTGTTGATTGGGTGGCTGGTGTCCATGGTGACCTCGTGTAGTGCATGTCCAGAATATCAGACATATGTCCGCAATACCAGACAAGAGTGATTGCTTTGACACGATGGCCGGCGCATCACGGCCGTCCGTGGCGTTATGTGTCTTACAAAGCGCCAATGAGCCATGCTGCCGCTCAAGGAAGGGCCTCGGACGCGAATTGCGGCAGGGATCCCCCAATCCCTGCCGCAGATGGGTGATGTCCGACTAGGCGAACCCTGGCGGAGTGTCCGTGAACGTGATCACGAACCGTGGATCGAGATCCTCTTCGGCACCCCAGAACGCGACCACAGCGAAGAGCGGCGAATCTTCTTCGATGGTGAAAGTGGCTGCCTCTCTGACGCCAGTTCCGGATGTGACGATCATCGTGTGCTCACCGAGTCCGAGTTCAACAGCGAATTCGTGCCAGTCGTGTTGGTTGCCCACGTCGAAGGTATCGCTCACGACGACCTCTCCGTCGATCTCGATCGTGACGTCGATCAGTGGGTCGGCATAGCTCTGGTTGGAAACGAACACGTTGATCTGCGGCGGAGTCACGACCATCGTCGTGGGCGGAGTGCCCGGCCTCCGAGCCACGAGGGTGACCCCTTCGATGGTCTCGAGAACTCCTCCCGTTGCGTTGAGTAGCTCGACGGTTGTCTCGTTGAAACCCTTGGGAACCTCCGCAACCGCGAACTGCTTGCCCGATGCAGGCATCTGGAACGGATCAACATCGAGAACCTGCCCGCCGGCACCTGTGAATCGAACCGTGTGCACAGGACTGCTCGTGAGATCCACGAGGTACACGACAGCGGGTTCGGTATCGAGAACCCGCACGAGGTCGACGAAGTACGTCGGCGGCTCGGAGGTCTGGGTCGACGCAGGGTGTTCGGTGCAATCCGAGACACCGAGGCCGCTGTCATCCGTGATCTCTCCCGGCGCAACGAACGTGTAGCAGACCTTGTACGTTCCGGTGCCGGGAGTCGCAGCTTCGGCAACCTTGAACTGCCACGTGTCACCGGAGAAGGGGACAGCTTCGAACGGCCCGCCATCGCCGAATGTGTCAGCAGGGCCATCGACATCGATCTGTGAACCGAGGTAGATGGCAAGCTGCCGGAGTTCATCGATCGACGTGACCATGAGAGCCTCAGGATCCTCGACACGGATGGACAATGCCCCGATGGGTTTGACGAGGAAGACAGCCGGGTATGTGTCGTCGTCAACGACATACAAGGTCCCTGACTCAGTCTCTGTGCCGACCCCAAGTCGAGCCGTGGCGGGCCACGTATCGGCTTCACTTGTAGACGAGAAGCTCTGATAGGCGACGGTCAGAAGCATGTCGTCGGGTCCGGTGGCTGAAACAGTTGCCAAGAACATCTTGGCGCCCTCGACCCCGAGATCCTGATCTGTCCATGTGTCGTAGAACGCCAGTGCCACCTCGAGATCGATACCGGACGCTTCGAGCCCTTCTTGGACGAGACTGCCCCACGAGGGTGCGGACTCCACATCCGAGAAGACCATCGTGGTCGGCGGTGTTGATTCATCGTCGGTGGCAGGAGGGTTGTCGCCGGAACCAGAGAGCAACATCACAGATCCGATCAGGAGCACGAGGACAGCAGCAGCGGATGTGAGGAGAACTCCGAGCTTCCGGTTCGATATTCGTGGCGCTACCTCAATCGCGTGTGGATCCTGCCAGGCCTCGGCCTCTGCAGTCAGTCCACTTCTGAGGCGGTCTTCGAGCTTGTTCATCGTGTGCCTCCCAGGTGTTCTTCAAGTTGGGCGAGGGCGCGGTGGATTCGGCTCTTGACCGTGCCAAGCGGGATGTCGAGCCCGGTCGCTATCTCGGGGTTGGTCCAGTCGAGGTAGTAGCGGGCGACAACGACGACGCGGAACTTGTAGGGGAGTGCTGCAACCGCCCGGGTCACATCCGGATCGGGGAGTGCATCCCACGTGAGCTCCGGCGGGTCAAGGATCGGACGCTTCCGGCGGAACACCGACCGCGACCAGTTGAGCGCCACCCGGTACACCCAGCCTTCGGGAGCGTCGTAGTCGGCGACGACGTTCCATCGTTCTGCCGCACGGGCCATGGCTTCATCGATGGCTTCGCTAGCGACATCCGCATCGCGGATCGTCATGACCAACGCCCGGTACAGGCGATCCTTGTGGGTCCGATAGAACCCGTCGAAGCCGATCACCTTCGGAATCTCTGCAGTATCTGGTTCGATTTCCACTCGTTGCATTCCACCACTCGTGTTGTCTCGCTACTGAAGACACGCACGAGTGCCCCGAAGGGTTCCGTTGTCGTTTCCCCTCCTTGGAGGTGTTGTCAGAAGGGTATGTGCGCCGTGCCGTTGGTGAGTGTCGACCATGGCGCGAGAGCGGCAGGGATCTCCCCTCGGATCCCTGCCGCGTGAAGGGCGGTGTCGGTTGTCATCCCTTCGGCTCGAAGAATCCGGTGACCTCCCAGCGCACAGTGTCGATCATCTCGCGATCGGCGTCCAGCGAGGTCGCTGACCCCGCTTGTCCGACGCGGTCCACGGAAATGACCGCGATTGCCGGATAGCCCCCATCTGCCCCGACCACAGGGATCTCGATCGCGTCACCATCATCGAATGTGACCACAATGGAGACCGCATCCTGGGTCGGGCGGAACACGACGATTCCCGCATCGCCGACCGGGTATACAACCGACCAGATCCCGGTGTCCGTGGTGTCGCACACATCTTCGTTGAGAAGCGGACGGACTCCGATGCACTTCAGAACGGGCTTTCCTTGGTCTGTAGATAGTCGACCAATGATCGCCCATGGGGCACCTTGACTCGATCCTCCACCCAGGAACACGGTGCCTCTCGTCATCGACTCGTATTTCGCCGGGTCCATGTCGTATCCCGCGACACCCTCCGGCAACTCGGCAAGCACCGGAGCCGTGATCGTCGTGGTCGAGATGTCTGTCGTCGCGTCCGCAGAAATGTCTGCCGTCGGATATCCGGCGACCATGATCTCGGCAACGGCCAGTTCATCGAATGGCGGTCGGTCCCCCACGGGCTGGGATGGGTAGGTGGTTGTGACAGTGAACGTCAATTCGATCGTCTCGGTCGTTCCCACTGTGATCGCCTGGGACTCAGCGAAATTGGCGAGGCGCCCGGTGACGGGCGTTGCGAGATCGTTTGCAGTGATCGTGTAGCCCTGTATCCAGTAGTTCTGTGTGAACCTCGCTTCATCGGAAACCGGATTGATCGTGATCTCGGTGATCGCAACGGGCTCGGAGAAGCTGAGCGTGAACTCAGCTCCGACTCCGCGGAGGCCTGCGTCCTGCCATGATGTTCCGAGATCGCCGTCGATGAGATTGCCAGCGCCGAACCCATCCGAGAGTTCTGATGAAGCCTGCACGGATTCAACAAGATGGGTGATGTCGACGGGCACGGGCGCCGTCCTGGGTGCGGGTGTCGGTGCCGACTCCGCCGGGGCACTGGTCTCGGTCGTCGGATCTGAGGAACCAACCACTTGATCTGTCCCTCCATCTCTGGACATGATCGATGCGGTCACACCGAGAGCACCGACAAGCAAGACGACAGAACCCAGTGATGCAAAGGCGCGCTGCTTGAAGTGGCGGCGTCTGATCGAGGGTGCCTCTGGCACATCCATGCCTCCCACGCCGAGCCGCAGCTCGCTGCCTGCCTGTTCGAGTCTGTTCTCCACATCGATCATGATTCGCCTCCCTCATCGAGTTCCAGGGCGAGCGCCCTCTTGGCCCTCCGCAGATGG
>JBDLJV010000040.1:0-15552 GCA_039714175.1 Actinomycetota bacterium | reverse complement strand
TGTCCTGACTCGACATCGGTCCGTGTCTCCTACGCCGCGTAGTGGTCGGTCTGATACCGACGACCACTCCAACCACCACTGGTCCACGATCCAAGGTCGGCGAGAATGCCCATGCCGAGGATGATCCAGTCGAATCCGTTGATGCCGTTCGTATACACGACCACGTACATCATCGTTGTCCAGGGAACAAAGGCCCAGCCGAGGAAAGCAACGAAGAAGCCCTCGAAGGCATTCGTCCATCGAGCCTGATCGAAGAGCCACCACATGAGGATCGCAAAGCGGGGACCTATCAGAACGAGAGCGGCGAACAAGCAACACATGGTGGTCTTCCTGATTGATTGGCTGGGCCAAACCTAGTCGATACCGACTACGACGTTCGTATTGATGAAGTCGACCACCGCAGGGAAAGTTGACTCGAAGGGGGTGAGATCACTGTGCGCCCCATCAGGTACAACCAGCAGCTCTGTCCCCGGTCTGAGTTCCGCCAGTTCGTAGGAATTCTCGACGGGCACCACGTCGTCGAGCTTGCCGTGTACCAGGAGCATCGGAGCCTTCACGTGTTCAATACGTGCACGCGGAGCAATCACGTCGAAGCCCTTGCCGATCATCGCTTCAATGGCCCTCAGGACCGCCCACCGCACGGGACTGGGCAGGGAGAGGTTTTCGTTCATCAAATCACCGGGATGAGCAAACGAAGCCACGGCAACGACGGCAGAAACATCGTCGTGGTAGGAGGCGTAGTAGATGGCCGCGGCAGCGCCGACCGAGTGCCCGATTACGGCAACATCCGTGACGTCACCGCGCGATCGCAGATACTCAACGGCAGTCCCCAGATCCTCGGCGAATCTCAGCATCGAGACGTGATCGTCATGCTCGGACAACCCGTGGTTGCGGACGTCGAGGAAAAGTGCGTGCAATCCCGCACCGTTGATGACCGGAGCAAGATCAAGCATGTGCGCGGCGTTGCCACCCCAACCATGCAGGACGACGACCGCCGCATTGCTGTTGCCAGCCGACACGAACCAGCCATGCAGTTGGATCTCCCCCGGATTGGTGAGCCAAACCTGTTCTTCGGGAAGTCCTAGATCAGCCGGTGACTGATGAACCTCACGCTGGGGCGGTCTCCAGGCTCGTTTGAACAGCCTCGGCGCTGCAGCGACAACACCTGCGCCGATCAGCAATGGGACAGCAATGGTCTTCTTCACCTGCGCAAGGCTATCGGCTGTCGGTTGTCGGTTATCGGAATACGAGCACGACCGTATCGTTGGTACCCACATGGATACGCAGGCCCTGACTCACCACCGCAAGGACAAGGACGAGTTCTTTGGACAGAGTCCGCACTCCCCCGTTCCGCCGGAAGGCCGCTCTTCGTTTGCTGGGCTCAGCTACTTCGAACCGAACAGCGACCTGATCTTCACCGTGGAACCCACTCCCTTCCCACCGGAACCGGTCGAGATCCAGACCACAACCGGTGACGTTCGCACCTATCACAAGGTGGCAACAGCGTCTGTCGCCGTCGAGGGTGTCGCCATCGAACTCGCCCTCTACTCGACCGGCCACGACAGTCTCTTCCTGCCGTTCCGGGACGCAACGTCGGGCAATGAGTCATACGGTGCCGGGAGGTATCTCGACATCGACCCGAACCCCGACGGGACCGTGACGATCGACTTCAACTACGCCTACGCCCCCTTCTGTGCCTACTCGGACCGCTACTCATGCGCACTCCCGCCGGTCGAGAACTGGCTGACGGTGCCAATCAAGGCGGGAGAGCGCGTCAGCGCGTGAGCCGTAGCCCGTGGACATTCTGCTCCCAGCCACAGATGCCGGCGTGTTCTTCCAGATCGGATTGCTCGTCGCAGTTGTAGCGACCGGATCGTGGCTCGCTCGCAAGAACAGGGACGTTCAACGATTGGTCTTCGGGCTCGGCTTGCTCACCTTCGCCCTCATGACCATCCGCGCCATCCATTGAGCATCGTGCATCGTGCATCGTTCGTCGTGCATCGTCTATCGTCCTCGGATGTTCGAGTTCAAGGGTTCACCGGTCGAGGTCAGAGATGATCTCAGGAACACATACGTTGAGATCTGGCGTCATCTGGCAGAACCGGGACCGACGCTGACGGGAAGTCAGCGAGTTGGACTTGCCGAGCATGTGCGCGCGGCCAGGAGCGGGGATTCGTCGATCCGGCATGACATGCCGGACGCGCTCCTCCACCTCGCATCCACACTCTTCAGGAATCCTGCGGATGTGGACGGATTCATGGTGCGCCATGCCGCCGAAGACGCCGGGAACCCCATGGTTGTTGAGATCATCGGACTGGTATCGATGCTCGCAGCAGTCGATGGAGCTCATCGCGGACTGACTGCGGAACTTGAACCGCTACCGGATCCGATGGATGGTGAACCCACCGGGGTCATAGCTGAGGGACTCAAGCAACGCAGAACCCATGTCCCGATGCCCGCCGGACCCATTCCGGTCGCCCTGGACCTGGTACCAGAGGTTGGACAGGCCTACCGGGACAGCTTCGGGCCTCAATACATGACTGAAGCCGAGATGGCATTCGATGACTTCAACAGGATTCCCGGATTGAACAGGGCTCAGATCGAGATCATCTCATCACGCATCTCCATACACAATGAGTGCTTCTACTGAACGCTGAGCCACGTGCTGATGCTCCGTGCGAGCGCCATCGCTTTCGAATACGAGTTCAACCTCGCCTCAATCGGCGACCCCTCGATCAGTACGGGCATTCCCGGCGGTACTGAACTCCTTCTGTTCGTCGATGCCGTGATCGGCTCGTCCGTGCCCGAGATCAGGCACGCGCAAACCGCCGTCATTGGGGCGCTCAGACCAGAGGGTCTCGCCGATGCTGCAGGTGTGTTCGGGAACTTCGAGATGATGAACCGTGTCGCAGAGGGCACAGGCATACCGATCGCCGTCCAAGCGATCGAACGGATGGCAGATACCATCGACGAACTCGGTATCAGGCACTTCATAAAATCCTGAGTTCCTAGCTAACCGATTCGTCATGCGCCCGCCAAGGTGCGACAATTGGGGGGTCTATGCAACCCAGGAGGTAGTTGTGGCCGATTCCGGTATTGAGAACCTACTCCAGGAGGAACGACTCTTCCCGCCCGAGGGCGATTTCACCGCCCAGGCGAATGCCCAAGCGGAGCTGTACGACGAGGCTGATGCAGACTTCGAGGCCTACTGGAAGCGTCAAGCCCTCGAGAGGGTCTCCTGGTTCAAGGAGCCAACAGAGGCGCTCGACGACTCGAACGCCCCGTTCTTCACCTGGTTCGCCGACGGTGAACTGAACATGACCTATAACTGCCTCGATCGTCACCTCGAGACAGGTGGGGACAAGGTCGCCTATCACTGGGTGGGGGAACCAGGAGATAGCCGAACCATCACCTACCAGCAGCTCTCCGATGATGTCAACAAGTTCGCCAACGGACTTCGATCTCTGGGTGTCGAAAAGGGTGACCGCGTGGCCATCTACATGGGCATGGTTCCCGAGCTTGCCGTAGCAATGCTCGCATGTGCCCGAATCGGCGCAGCACACTCTGTCATCTTCGGTGGATTCAGTGCAGAGTCGATCGTTGACCGGGTGCAGGATGCGGAAGCGAAACTCCTCATCACTGGCGATGGCGCTTGGAGACGCGGCACCGTGGTCCCCCTCAAGGAGAACTGCGACGCAGCGATGGTGTCCACTCCGACAATCGAGCACTGCATCGTCCTCGAACGGACCAAGCATGGTGTTTCGATGACTGAGGGTCGTGACATCTGGTGGCACGATCTCGTTGCAGATCAGTCAACGGTGTGCAAGCCCGAGGTCATGGGTGCCGAGGACCTGTTGTACATCCTCTACACATCAGGAACAACAGCCAAGCCGAAGGGCATCATGCACACGACAGGTGGCTACCTGACGAGCGCCATGACAACCCACTCGCAGGTGTTCGACATCAAGCCGGACACGGATGTGTACTGGTGCGCCGCCGACATCGGTTGGGTCACAGGACACACGTACATCGTGTACGGACCTCTTGCCAACCATACGACGAGCGTCATGTATGAGGGCACACCGGATTTCCCTGACAAGGACCGCCTGTGGACGATCATCGAGGAGCACGGCGTCACAATCCTGTACACCGCTCCAACGGCGATCCGTGCGTTCATGAAGTGGGGTGTCGACTATCCACAGAAGCACGACCTGTCTTCACTGCGTCTCCTCGGAACCGTCGGCGAGCCGATCAATCCCGAAGCATGGATGTGGTACAACGAGCACATCGGCGGGGAGAACTGCCCGATCGTCGACACGTGGTGGCAGACAGAGACCGGAAGCATCATGATCTCACCGCTCCCCGGTGTGACCACGACGAAGCCCGGTTCGGCTACCAAGTCGCTTCCCGGCATCAGTGCTGAGGTCATCGACAAGGACGGGAATCCCGTAGCCCTCGGCGGAGGCGGATTCCTCAGCATCAAGAAGCCCTGGCCATCGATGCTGCGATCCATCTACGGAGATGATGATCGCTACGTATCGACCTACTGGGCACAGCTCGGTGATCGCTACTGGGCCGGCGATGGTGCCAAGCTCGACGACGACGGCTACCTGTGGATTCTTGGACGCGTTGACGACGTCATGAACGTGTCGGGTCACCGTATCTCCACCATGGAAGTGGAGTCGGCACTGGTATCGCATCCATCGGTCGCGGAGTCCGCAGTCGTCGGAGCGTCAGATGATCTGACGGGTCAGGCGATCGTTGCGTTCGTCACGCTCCGTGGCGGGTTCAACGACTCCGAGGAACTCAATCAGGAGCTCCGAGGCCACGTTGCGGAGAAGATCGGTCCGATCGCCAAACCGAAGTCGATCATCTTCACACCCGACCTGCCGAAGACGCGGTCGGGGAAGATCATGCGGCGCCTGCTGCGAGACATCTCCGACAACAAGGATCTGGGCGACATCACGACGTTGGCGAACGCCGACACCGTGGCTGCGCTCGCTGCCCAGGCGGAGGCACAGCGCAAGTAGCAGACCATCACGTGAGCAGAGGGTGGGTTGGCTCTTGCCAGCCCACCCTCCTTTCCTGTCCCCCCTTCACTGACGGCCCGCGCTCTCTGGAGGGTCCCCCCTTGATGGGGGGACGGATGAGGAGCGAAGCGACGAATCAGGGGGGTGATGCCGAAACCTGAAACCTGATGCCTGAAACCTGAACTCCTTCAGCATCCCCCTCCTGGCTCGCAAGCTCGCCCGTCCTCCCACAAGGGGAGGACCGTCGGACATGTGAGCTACCTCGTGGATTGAGGACGAAGGGGGGACAACTATTGGGACAGGCTCTTGAGATAGCGGTCAGCCGCACCGGCGGCCGCTCGGCCGGAACCTACGGCGAGCGTCATTCCTCCGCCACCAACCCAGGATCCGGCGAGGAACAGGTTGGGAACCGGTGTCGTCGCCTTGCGTCGGTTCATCTGGCTCATGACGGTCTGCTCCCGGCCGTAGAGGCTGCCTTCCGGCTGCATCACATATCTGACATTCGTCAGGGGTGTGGCAACGCTTCGAACGACGATGGATTCGCGGAGGCCCGGGATGCGCTCGGCGGCACGATCGATGAGCAGGTCTGCCACGGTTTCCTTTGTCTCGATGTACCGCTGGTTGTCCGAGTATTGGTCAAGGTCGCCGCTCGTCCCCCACACGTCCCGGTAATCCCACGGAGCGAGTGTTGTGAGCACGATCACCGATCCGCCCTCCGGTGCACATCCGGGATCGACCACCGTGTAATTGGAGATGATCATCCCCGCTTTGCCGAAATCACCAGCGACGATCGCTTCGTACTCCGCGTCCGGGTCGTACCCGCCCACATCGAAGAACTCGTGGTAGTCCCATCCCTCAGCTGCAACGTCCTTGTCCAGGCCGAGGTACACGACAAAGCTCGACAACGCCGGCGTCTCACCCCCAACCTCCTCAGCCCAACTCGGGTCCATGACACCATCGGGCAGATAGCCCAACGTCGTCCTGGGACTCGCATTGGACACAGCAACACGAGCACGTACCTCAAGTCCCCGGTCCGTTGTGACCGTGACGCTCTCGGGTCCAACCGGGGTAATGGACTCGACCGTGTTTCGATAGTGAATGGCGGCACCTCGGTCGATCAATGTCTGCGCCATTGCCTTCGTCACTGCTCCTGACCCGCCGGTCGGATACCACGCCCCTGAGGAGTGATAGCTCAGCAACGTCAACCCGAACTGTCCTGCCGACACCCGGGACGGAGGCAGCCCGAGGTATCCCCAGAGAGTCGATAACAACGCCTTTGCCTCCCGGGATTCGATGTGCTGATCGACATAGGCATCCCATGGCATGGCGAACGCTATGGACATGTCCGGATAGCGATCGATCATCTGGTCCATGGGCACGTTCACCCCATTGCGACGATCAGCCGAGTACCGCGCCATGTCATGGCCCAAGCGCTTCAACGCTGCGAAGAGGTCAGCAACGCCATCTCGCTCATCGGGGAACACTCCACAGATCTCGGCGAGGTAGTCAGGGATCTCCGTTGTGACCCCCACCTCGAAATCCGGGAACGACACCGTGTAGAACGGGTCGAGCCTGTTCATCTCAACCGTTTCGAAGACACCGAGCATCTCGAACATCGGGTAGGCCCAACCGCCGGGCTCCATACCATCGAGAGCGTGGAGGGCCACCTCGAATCGGTAGCCCCGCTCCTTGAAGTTATGGGCGTATCCACCCGGTTTCGTGTGATGCTCCAGCACCACCACGTCATAACCCTCTGCCTGAAGATGCCCGGCAGCCGACAACCCGCCGAGACCCGCGCCGACGACTACGACATCTGTATCGATCCGTTCGGTCATGGCTCCGACAGTACTGCTATCGGATCTTCGTCCGGCCAGGGATCTGCATCTGTCAGCTTCCGCCAAACGTAGACACACACGTCCCGGATCGAAGCGATGATCGGGACGGCAAGGAGCGATCCGAGGAGTCCACCCACCTGGAATCCGACGAGCAGACCGAGCAGTACCACCGCTGGCCGCAGGTTCACGGCCGTCCCCATCACCCGCGGAGCGATGATGTTGGCCTGGAGTTGGACGACAACGACATAAATCGCGACAACGACGAGAGCGAACCAGTAGTTCTCGAGATCAGGCCACCGTGTCGAACCCGACAGCAACGCAGCGAGGACTCCGGGTATCGCAGCAAGAATCGGACCGAACGTCGGGATCATGTTCAGCACAACCATGATCGTCCCCATCAGGAACGCTCCGGGAAGCCCCACGAACCAAAGCACAGTGAACACGAACGCGCCCGTGATCAGCGAGTTGACGAGTTGGCCATAGAGGTACCCGCGCCAGACCCGCTTCTGACTGATGATCATCATCAGACCATCACGTTCGTATCCCGGCGGGATGTGGTCGATCGTGGCTGTGTGCATCCGGTCGCTGTCGGCATTCAGGTACATTGCGACAAGGGTCGTGATGATCGCTGTCGTGACGATCGCCGTGACGATGCCCAGAATCGTTCGGACACCGACGAAGCCAGCTCCCAGATACCCGAGGAGTTTCTCGGCATCGATCACGGCACCGCCGCCGTCTCCGCCGCCGTCTCCGACCGAGTTCTGGAGAGCGTCAAGAAACGCAGAAATGTCGAACGTCAGGCCAAAGACAATGACGTGGCCCTGGTCGTCGACCTCGCTGAGGAGCCACATCCTGGCTTCATCGATGAGCCCGATCGGGTCGAGTTCCGTGATCGAATCGATGATGGACCGGAGCAACAGGGCACCGAAGGCGATCGTACCTGCGAATACGACAAGATACGAGATGAGTAGTGCAAGACCTCTTGGAATCTTGAGATGGGTCTCGCCCATTCGTATGAGTGGTGCGATGAGGAAGGCTATGAGCCCGGCCAGGGCCGCTATGCCGAGGACGTTTCTAATGAGGTAGATCCCGAGGAGACCGAACACGAACGCGATCCCGATGACCAGCAGCTTCGCGTTCTCTCCCCACATGGGAGATGGTGGGTAGAAACGAGAACGCTCTTGGGAGTCCTCCCCAGCCGGCTCAGATGCTTCTTGATCCATGCTGCCACGGTACCGCACCAATCGACATCTCCACGTCCTTCCACGGCATCCCGGAAGACGTCCAACCCACACAGCGCCTTACAATTGATCCATGGCAGACTCTGAGAACACCACCGGAACACCCCCCGAGTACCAAGCACACATCGGAGACTCGCGTCAGTACATGCGAGACATAATCCTCGGCGTGAACGACGGACTCGTCTCCACTTTCCTGCTTGTTGCCGGCGTCGTCGGTGGTGGCCTCGGCTCAGTACAGGTGCTCCTCACCGGAGTCGCAGGTGCACTTGCCGGAATGATCTCGATGGCTATCGGAGAGTTCCTCGCGACCAAATCCCAGGACGAGGTATTCGACGCCGAAATCGAGCTCGAGAAGATCCATCTCCGCGACCACAGGCAGCACGAGAAGGATCAGCTCTCGGACATGATCGGAAACATGGGCCTCGTGGGTGATGATCTCGACACGGTCGTCGACATCATCGACTCGAGTGACGAAGCAATGCTCAACATGCACGCAGCTCTCGAGTTCGGTGTCGTGGATGGTGAGAGGCGCAACCCGTATGCCGCAGCCGTTGCGTCGGGATTCCTCTTCCTCCTCGGAGCACTACCGTCGGTGATCCCTTTCGCCATCTGGGACGACACGACCATGGCGCTGCTGGCGGCTGCCGTACTGTCGGGAATCGGACTGTTCTTCGTCGGTGCGATCAAGACGCTCCAGACGAAGAAGAACTGGCTCATCTCCGGCAGCGAGAACCTCGCTCTCGGCCTCGCCGCCGGCGTGCTGTCCTTCTTCGTCGGCCGGGTATTCGAACAACTCATCTCCAACGGCTGACGTCGGCTTTCGATAATCGATAATCGGGTGTCGTAGACCGGAAACCGACAGCGACCCCTGCGAGCTGAGACCGCTCGGGCTCATATCGATGCGGTCCTCCGCATCTCTTGTCGATACGGCTCCGCCGTATCTCTTGTCGCTGGCCGCAGGTCAGCTGTTGTCGCTCGCTGAAAGCGAGCTCTTGTCGATAGTCGGATGTCGGAGACCGGAAGCGAGCCCTGCGAGCGGACCGACGACCGAGAGCAAAGCGTTCGGCGGGCCGCAGGCCCGCTAGTAATCCAACCCCTTGCGGGCCTGGATGCCCTCATCGAAGGCGTGTTTGATCTTGCGCATCTCAGTGACGGTGTCGGCGAGCTCGATGAGTGATGGATCTGCGTCCCTGCCGGTGACCACGACGTTGACCCCTTCCGGCCGGCTCGCCAGTGCCCCGACCATGTCCTCCACGGGAACCCACCCGAAGGTGACGGGGTACGTGGCTTCGTCAAGAATGACGAGATCGTGTTCGCCCTTTGCAATGATCCCTTTCGCCCTGCTCCAAGCGTCCTTCGCTGCCTCGATGGTTGCTTCCATGTCGTCGGACTCCCACGTGAACCCGTCTCCACCGGTGATCCAGTCGACACCGAGTTCCTCGGCCATCTTCCGTTCACCGGTCTGCCACTTGTCCGACTTGATGAACTGGACAACGATGACCCTCCAACCACGGGCCACGGCACGCAGCATGACGCCGAAGGCCGAACTGGACTTCCCCTTGCCATCCCCGGTGTTGACGATCAACATGCCCCTATTGCGTTCGTTCGTCACTTCTTCGCCTCCTCGCTCCTCAGCGACACGATGACGGTACTGCCATCAACTTCAATCACCCGGATTGACGGTTCGAAGACTCCAGCGAGCGTCTCCTCCGTGAACACCTCTTCGGGAGATCCGGCGCCGACAACCATGCCATGGTCGATGAGTGCGACCTGTTCACAGAACTGGGCCGCAGCAGTGAGATCATGTATCGCGCTCACGACAGTGATCCCCCGCTCCGTGCGAAGACGATCGATCAGCTCGAGTGCTTCATGCTGGGCAGCAACATCAAGTGATGCCGTGGCCTCGTCGAGGACGACGATCGGTGCATCCTGGGCAACGACGCGGGCAAGAGACACCCGCTGCGTCTCACCGCCCGAGAGGGTTGCAACGTCGCGATCGGCGAAGTCAACGAGTCGCAGGGCATCAAGTGCCTCCCAAACAGCACTGATGTCATCGGAAGTCTCGGAAGCAAGTGGCCCCAGATACGGCGTTCTTCCCAGCAGCACATAATCGAACACGGCCATCCCCCGGGGATGGATCGGTCGCTGAGGCACGTACGCAACCATGCGAGCCCTATCCCTGTGACCGGCTTCCTCAATCGGTGTTTGATTGACACGAACCGAGCCTCCGTACGGGACCGACCCGGCAACGGTTCTCAGGAGCGTCGACTTCCCCGCACCGTTGGGGCCGACGATGCCCAGCCAACCGCCTCCGCCGATACCAACCGATACCTCGTGGAGCACCTGATGGTCACCGTAGGACACCGTGATCGCGTTGAAGTCCAGCGATGAGGTCACGAGACGACCCCCTTCGATGTACGCAGGACAACGGCGAAGAACGGAGCCCCGATCATGGCTGTTACGACGCCAATGGGTATCTCGGAGGGAGACACGGCGACGCGAGCGATCACATCAGCTGCAACGAGGAACGCCCCACCGAGGAGGATCGACAAAGGCACAACAACCCGGTACGAAGCCGACGTCAGCAGACGAACCGTGTGAGGAACGATAATTCCAACGAATCCGATCAGGCCGGAAACGGAGACAACTGCGGCAGTCCCGAGGGTTGCGAAAACAACGAACACGAGGCGCACTCGCCCCGGCTTGACGCCGAGCGTGCCAGCTTCGGTGTCGCCGACCGCAAGAACATCGAGGAGGCGCCTCCCTGCGAGTATCCCTGCCAGACACACGACCACATACGGAGTAACCATCACAACCTCGGACCAGCCAGCCGTATTGAGACTTCCCAGGATCCAGCCGTATACCTCACGAAGTGTGTCGGATTCTCGCTGTTGCAGAAACGTCTGGATCGCCGTGAGAAAGGCCGCAACAGCGACACCCGCAAGGATGAGCGTTACCGACGTTCTCCCGGACCTGACGGTGTATCCCAGGATGTAGGCAAGAGCAACACCGGCGACTGCACCAACGAAGGCAGCAAGGGGAAGTGGATCGATGATCCATCCGCTCGTCGACGGTCCATAGGCAATTGCCACCGTGGCACCGAGCCCTGCCCCTGCGCCTGCACCGAGTAGATACGGGTCAGCAAGCGGGTTCCTGAAGACCCCCTGATACCCGGCACCTGCCGCAGAGAGCATCGAACCGACAAGCACTGCGAGCACGACGCGCGGCATGCGGATCTCCCACAGAATCGCCTCAGTGCGGTCGGACAGACCTGTGTCGACCTCGATGAAGGGCAGGCGGTCAAGCATCGACCCGACGATCGCGTAGGGCGATATCCGCACCGGGCCGACCATCACACCAAGAACGATCGCAGAGAGCAGGACGAGCGCCGCCGCTCCGATCCACCACCAGTGGAGGCGTGTGCCGGAGGGGCGGCCAGCGTTCATCCGTCTGCCAGAGCCATCTCGAGGATCGCCACGACGACATCCTCGACGAGATCGGCGATCCGGGGGCCCCATCGCGAAGCAATGTCATCGTCGAGTTCAACCACCGAGTCGTTGGCTACTGCACTCAGCGTGTCCCACCCCGGTCGCTCGGAGACTGAATCTGCGGTCTGACCGCAGCACTTGGTATCCGCAAGGAGGACAAGCGAGGGATCAGTGTCGAGGATGTACTCGGCTGTCAATTGGGGGTATCCGAATCCGTCGGGATCGACCACATCAGCGATGTTCGTCATCCCCGTAGGAGCCAGGAGACCGCCGATGAAGGTGCTCGACGTTATCGAATAGAACGTCGGATCCAGCTCGTAGTAGTAGCTCAGCGCGTCAGTTCCCTCCGGAAGCGCTTCAATCGCGGATTCGATGCTCTCGATGGTGTCTTCCACGACCGCAGCTGCTTCGTCTACATGACCCGTTGCTGCTCCCACCTGTCCCCACTGTGTGTAGGCATCGTCGATGGACAGGGCAGTGCCGTGCAGGATCACAGGAATTCCGATCGCGTCGAGTCCGGCCACGATGTCGCCGGGATCGAAGCTGAGGAACACGAGATCCGGTTCGTAGGACGCAATCGCCTCAACACTCGGCGTGAAGGCAGACAGATCAGTGACAGGTGCATGCCCCGGGTAATTAGACAAACTGTCCACGGCAACGACCTGTGGACCGGCACCGATCGCGAACAGGACCTCAGTCGAAGTCGGAGCGATCGACACGATGCGTTCCGGCCGACTCTCGATCGTCACGACGCCATTGGGTGCTTCGATCGTCACGGGGAAGTCAGGATCTGCCGCTTCCGTCGTAGTCGTCTCGGACGGAAGCGTCGTATCAGGTGCCTCGGTCGACGTCGACGTGTCAGACGGTGCTGTCTCGTTCGAGTCGCCTGGGCTGCACGCTGTGGCCAGCAGTGCCACCACGAGTGCAATCGGAACGTACCTTCGGATCATGGATTTCTCCTCTCTGTGGAGGAGACCAGGACCACAGCTCCGAGACCTCTCCTCCGAAGGCTCGCCGCTCACCGATACCGAGGCGACCTGGCTCCCTCCCTTGGAGGATCACAGTTGCGGGACAGCGCCGGGATCTCACCGGACTTCGCTCGTATGTCGGAACCCGGGACAACACCCGGGGCGTCCTTGGAGCATAGCTGTCAACGAACGGCCGTCGGCTGACGGCTATCGTCCGGCCAATGAAGAGAATTGTCCCCATTCTCGTCGCCATCGCGGTTGCGGCCCTTGCCGCCGCCAAGATGCGCGATGGGACACCGCTTCCAGACCCTCCCGAGGGCACCTGGGAACTGGCCGACGACGGCACGTCGTGAGGTTCGCGCTCGACGCGAGTTCAGAGGTCGGCCAACGCACAGCGAGGATCCTGCTGGGGGACGAGCGGTGCGACTCCCTCGTAATGGTCTCTCACGGATGGCGACCCCGTGACGGTCGCGTGGTCCAATCCAGGGATGTCACGGGAGTTGACGTGGCAATCTCCGACGGAACGACGCCACTCCCCGACCTCATCGGACGCTGCTCCGTTTCCGGCGTGCCCCTGGTTGTCTGGCCCGACGGGGCACCTTCCGATCTGGGTCCTGCGTCGGTTCCCGTGGTGGTGGGGGCGAATCTTGGATCAACACTGGCAGATGCACTCCTCACGCATCCCGCATCCATGCCGACAGATGCCGACACCGTGCGCGTGGCATGGACCGAGCCAGGAACGCCGTACAAGAAGGGAACGGCAATCGCATTCCCCGAACCGGTCGGCATGGCATGGGCCAGGAAGCGATCCAACAATCGGTACGTCGCGCATCGGGACGACGAGTGGGCAGCTGCCATGACCATGGTCGAGGGTCCCGACGGCCATAGAACCGTGGGTGTCTCCGATCACGGACCGCATCTCGAGGCACTGATCCTGGCTGCGGTAGGACTTGTGGCGGCCGAAGGGGCCTTCGAGCCGGGGATCCAGTCGGCAGCTTCCGCGATGCCCCTGGTGCTCGCCGAGGCGAGGAACCTGGAACTCGATGTCGCTGTGTGGCGTTCTTCCATCTGACACGCATCATGAATCGAATCCTGCCCCTCCTTGCCCTCCTGCTTCTTGCTGCCGCCTGTGCTCCTTCCCGCGAAGTGGCCGAAACACCCGTTGACCTGCCCACCGCTACTTTGGCCGACACCTCGTCCCCCTCGGCTCCGCCGGTCGAGTCGTTCGCTGGAACGGTGGATGCTCCCGAGTTCCCTTCGGGCCTCGATTGGATCAACACAGCACAGCCGATCACGCTGAACTCTCTCAAGGGCAAGGTTGTACTCCTGGACTTCTGGACGTATGGATGCATCAACTGCGTCCATGTGATCCCGGATCTCGAACGGCTTGAAGCCGAGTATCCCGATGAGCTTGTCGTCATCGGAGTCCACTCGGCGAAGTTCGCCAACGAGGGGGATACCGCGCAGATCACCGAGATCGTCCAGCGATACGGGTTGGAGCATCCAGTGGTCAACGACAGTGACTTCACCGTATGGAACACTTGGGGAGTCAACGCCTGGCCAACTGTCGCTCTGATCGATCCGGCAGGGAGAGTGGTCGGTATCCGGGCAGGTGAGGGTGTCTACGATGCGGTCGAGCCCGTGATCGCAGGTCTCGTTGCTGAATTCGATGCCGCTGACGCGATCGACAGGACCCCGATCGAGTTCGCCCTCGAGTCCGATGATGCTCCCACCACGGCTCTGCGATACCCGGGCAAGGTTCTGGCCTCTGATGGTCGGCTCTGGGTTTCCGACACCGGCCACAACAGGATCGTCGAAGTGGATCCCTCGACGGGCGAAGTCCTGGCCGCCTATGGCTCCGGTGCAGCAGGGTCCAACGACGGCACAGCGCTTGACGCCACGTTCAACGCGCCCCAAGGTCTCGCACACCATGCCGACATCCTCTACGTCGCAGACACCAACAATCACCTGATCCGAGCCATCGATCTGGCGACGAACACCGTGTCGACAATCGCCGGCACCGGCACACTTGGATTCCCGGCCCAATCCGGACCTGTCGAGAGGGCAGCGCTCAACTCCCCATGGGCGGTGGTCCACGACAGTGGCACCTTGTATGTCGCCAATGCCGGCTCCCATCAGATCGTGAGCATCGATCTCCTCGGCGGATTCACTCTTCCACTCGTCGGAAGTGCACGAGAGAGCACAACGAACGGATCCTTCAGCGAGGCAGCACTCGCCCAACCCTCCGGTCTCGCCCTGTCGGATGAAGGCATCCTCTATTTCGCTGATTCGGAATCCAGTTCGATCCGCTCAGCAGACCTCACGAATCGAACAACGAGCCTCGTTGTCGGTAGCGACAAGAATCTCTTCACGTTCGGCGACAAGGACGGTCAGGGGAACAACGCTCTCCTCCAGCATCCCCTGGGTACCGCGCTCGGAGACGAGGTGCTCTATGTGGCGGACACCTACAACTCGAAGATCAAGCGTGTCGACGTGCCCACGAGCACGGTCACGAGCTGGCTCGGATCCGCGCCGGGGTGGTCCGACGGACCAACCCCCCGGTTCAATGAGCCCGGAGGACTCTCCTACATGGACGGGGTCCTGTATGTGGCAGACACGAACAACCACGTCATCCGGGTCATCGACGTCTCCAGTGGAGCGACATCGACCCTGGTGCTCAAGGGGATAGAGAAATTCGATCCACCCGCCGCATTCTCCGGAGATGTCATCCGGGTGGACGCAACGGCGGCGAATGCCGGAGAGGCGTCACTGGTCATCGACTATGTGTTGCCGGCCGGATACAAGGTGAATGAGGACGCACCCTCGACCATATCGATCGCAGACAACGGCGGCCTCGCTTCACTCGGTGGCTCCGAGTCCTTCGACCTGACCGGCACGCGCCTGCCGGCAGTCGTTCCCGTTCAGCTCTCCGAGGGTTCCGGCGTCGTCACCTTCGACATCATCCTTGTGTACTGCGAGCAGACAGCGAC
>JBDLJV010000039.1:0-15862 GCA_039714175.1 Actinomycetota bacterium | reverse complement strand
GGGATGAGCACACGCTCACGTTCGTCTTCGACGGACCGATCCCTGAGGGCAACGTCAACATCGCTGGCATCGCTGCTTCCGACAAGTGGGGCCGCTCGGTACCACGTGTCGAAGACGACGCACGTGTGGGTCGTCTCGCAGCATCAGCGACAATCGGCGACTTCGTCTGGAACGACGAGAATGCCGACGGCATCCAGGATGCTGATGAGAAGGGTATTGCTGGCGCCAAGGTGAAGCTCACGCTTCCGGATGGCACAACCCAGGAGGCAGTGACCAACGCCAACGGCCTGTACCTGTTCTCCGGTCTCGCAGCCGGCGAGTACACGGCCGAGCTCATCCTGAGCTCTATCCCGGCACCTCCGGAGGGAGACAACAAGATCACGACCGCCAAGTCGTTCACTGTCGACCTGGTTGATGATCAGCAGTTCCTGACCGCCGACTTCGGTGTCGTGGCCGAACTGCCAAAGACCGGCATCACCGCGGATCTGTTCGCGCTCGCTGCGATGGCATTACTCCTCGCAGGTACGGGGATTCTGCTGGTGGTGCGTAAGCCGGAAGACGAAGACGACGCGGTCATCACCGCATAGGTAAGACGTTTCCGACCCGAGAGAGGTGCCTTTGAGGCACCTCTCTCGCGCCAGGGCTTCTGGTCAACGAGCGGTTTCGACGGCTTGCCCCAAGGTGAATCGACCCTCGTAGAGGGCACGACCGACTATCACCGCCTCGATGTCAACTTCCGAGGCTCTGAGATCGCTGATGTCGTCCAAGGTTCCGACACCACCGGATGCGATCACCTCGAGATCAGGAGCGAGTTCTCGTACCTGAGCGAAGAGACCGAATGCGGGGCCATCCATCGTGCCATCGGTTTCGATCCCTGTCACAAGTGCTCTCCTCACACCTGCTCCAGCGAGCACGTCAAGGGCATCGGAGAGCGGCAAACCTTCATCGAGCCATCCAGATCCTCGAGCTCTCCCCTCGCGCACATCGAGAGCCGCGACCACGTGTTCCGCGCCAACAGCTTCAACGATCTCGATCGCGGTCGCTTCTCCTCCCAGGAAGGCCGATCCGACGACCACTCGCCGTGCACCAAGTGCTACCACTTCCGCAGCAACTTCCGGCGACCTGATGCCACCGCCGATCTGGAATGGGACACCGGCGATGCCGAGAGCTCGCACGACGTCAAGGGATCGCTCTCTCCCCCTGGCCGCATCGAGATCAACGACATGCACGAGCGATGCGCCCTCGTCCATGAACCCACGTGCGATAGCCACTGGATCATCGCCGTACTCGCTGACCTCGTCGTAATCACCTCTCAGGAGACGAACCGCCTTGCCACCAAGGACATCGAGAGCAGGGATCACTCGCATGACCACATCTCCAAAACGTCCCCCCTTGATGGGGGGACTGCAGAGCGGAGCGATGCAGGGGGGTGATGCAGGGGGCATGTTGTCTGGGGTTGCGGCCCTTCAGCATCCCCCTCCTGGCTCTCAGGCTCGCCCGTCCTCCCACCAGGGGAGGACCCCGAAGAAGATACGGATAGGTCCCCCCTTGATGGGGGGACGGATGAGGAGCGCAGCGACGAGTCAGGGGGGCGGTGCTGAACGCAAGACGCTGAACGCAAGACGCTGAACGAATTCTGCATCACCCCCCTGGCTCGAAGACTCGCCCGTCCCCTCACAAGGGATGGACCTGAAGAGGTGCTGCCTCGTCTTGCGTTATAGCGTATTAGCATGCTATAACACTAGGACACACATGGAGGATATGTGACAAGTCGATCAGCAAGTGCAGAGGATTGGCGCAACGACAGCACGGCGTCGCTCATGGACACCATCATCGCCATCGACAATCGCGACGACGCTGCCCACTTCTTCCGCGACCTGTGCACACGAAGGGAACTCGAGGAGATGGCAGCACGGTGGGCCGTTGTGCGCAGTCTCGGCGAGGGACACTCCTACCGCGAGATCCACAATCTCACCGGTGTGTCCACAGCGACGATCACACGCATCGCTCAATGGGTGCGCCACGGCACCGGTGGATACCTCAAGGCTCTCGAACGATCCGACTATCCGACAGAGGGCATCTGACATGGCCGACGTCCTGCGCATTGCGATGCCCAACAAGGGCAGGTTGGAGAAACCTTCGACGGAGCTTCTCCGCCAGGCGGGGTTCCGATTCGAGCGCACCGAGCGAAGCCTCACGGTACCCGTACGCGATGCACCTATTGAGCTTCTCTTCGTGCGCGCCAAGGATGTGGGTGAGCTCGTTTCCGACGGAGTCGCCGATCTCGGAATCACCGGAGTCGACCTCACACGGGAGTCCGGTGTGCAGGTCAACACGGTCAGTGAGCTCGGCTTCGGGCGCTGTCGGCTCGTTGCTGCTGTTCCGGATCGCTCCTCCCTCAAGGACCTCGAGGATCTCGACGGTCTCAGCATTGCGACATCTCACCCGACCACTGTCCGATCGTTCTTCGAAGGCAAAGGCATCAGCATCACAGCCGTGCCGCTCAACGGGTCCGTTGAGGTCGCTCCCAAACTCGGAATCGCCGACGCGGTAGTTGACCTCGTATCGAGCGGTTCAACGATGCTCGTCAACGGATTACGACCTGTCGCGACGCTGCTCGAATCCCAGGCGATTCTGATCGAACGTGCCGCCGAAGCTCGCACTCCAACGGCAACGCGGGTCATCACGATGCTCGATGCGGCCATGGCAGCCCGGAACCGGCGCTACGTCGTCATGAACGCGCCCAGCGCCTCGGTGGCCGACCTCGAAGCGATCATCCCCGGTATCGAAGCACCAACCGTCGTGCCCCTCACCCACGATGACATGGTCGCCGTCCACTCCGTCGTCGAATCCGCCGACATCTGGCATGTGCTGCCACGCCTCAAGGATGCCGGCGCGTCGGGCATCCTCGTGCTCCCCATCCAACAGGTGATCGCATGACCATCAACATCGACTGGCTTGATCTCACCTCTGCGGTTCCGTCGCAGATCGAGGCCACAACGCGCAGGTCCGCCCTCCCCGACCGCAACCTCAGACTGACTGCTGCAACCATCGTGGCGAACATCGCTGAACGGGGCGACGCAGCACTCGATGAGTACGCCGCTCGTTTCGGTGGCAGCCTTGCAGACGCGAGCATTCTCGTGTCGGAGAACGCTCTCACCAGTGGCCTCAACTCGCTCGAGACCGATCTCGGCGACGCTCTCGATGCAGCTATCTGGAACGTACGATCGTGCCACCGACCTCAGGTTCCCAGGGCCAGCACCACGATCCAGGGAACAGGAACCACCGTTGAGCGTGTGTGGACGCCGATTGAGCGTGTTGGTGTCTACGTCCCCGGAGGGCGCGCCACGTATCCATCCTCACTCATCATGGGCGTAGTGCCTGCGCTGGTTGCGGGCGTTCGCGAGATCTGCGTTGCAACCCCGGCTCGCCCCGATGGCACCGTCGATCCGGTCGTCCTCGGCACCGCGGCGAAGCTCGGAGTCACCGAGGTCTACGCCATGGGAGGAGCACAGGCCATCGGAGCCCTTGCGTACGGCACGGACACGGTGAAGCGAGTGGACAAGATCGTTGGGCCGGGAGGTCCCTGGGTGACTGCCGCCAAATTGGCCGTCTACGGTGACTGCGGCGTCGACCTTCCAGCCGGCCCCTCCGAAGCAGCCATCGTCGCGGATGCGAGTGCGAACCCCGCAATCACAGCAGCCGATGTCATGTGCCAGGCGGAACACGGCGAGGAATCGTCGGTCATCCTCATCACGGCCAGCCCCGAGATCGCCGAGGCCGTCGTCGGAGAAATCGAACGGCAGCTTCCGGGGCTGGAGCGTTCGGACATCATCACGAAGGCCTTGGAGAACCATGGCCGGATCGTGATCACAGAATCCACCGCAGCTGCACTGGAGTATGCGAACAGGTGGGCACCAGAGCATCTCAGCGTGCACACAGAGAACTCCCGGTCAGATGCCGGTGTCGTCCCGAACGCGGGCTCCGTGTTCGTCGGGGAGTGGACCCCCGAAGCTGCTGGGGACTACGCCACGGGAGCGAACCACGTCCTACCCACCGGCGGCCTTGCGCGCGCCTACGGGCCCCTGTCGGTGGACGACTTCGGCTCTTGGCGCCAGATCCAAACCATGACCTACGAAGGCCTCGAGTCTCTCGCCGACACGATCACAATCCTCGCTGAAGCTGAGGGACTAACCGCCCATGCCAACTCCGTGACCGTACGGCTCTCGGAGGGAAGAGAAAAGGGGATCAGTCAATGAGCCGGACATCGCGCGTGGAGCGAGACACGAAGGAAACCAAGGTCATCGTTGAGGTCGACCTGGATGGCTCGGGACGTTCCGAGATTGATACCGGCATCGGCATGTTCGACCATCTCCTCACTGCGTTCGCACACCACTCACTCATTGATGTGGTGATCTCGACCACGGGAGATCTTCACATCGACGACCATCACACCGTTGAGGACACGATGCTCGTCCTCGGTTCGGCAGTTGACGAGGCGCTCGGCGACCGCGAAGGAATCGTGCGCTACGGCGATGCGCGTCTACCCATGGACGAAGCGATGTCGACCGCTGCTGTCGACATGGGTGGGCGCCCCTACGCTGTCATCGACGTTCCGTTCCGGGCAGACCGCATAGGACAACTCTCCACACAGATGGTCGAGCACGCTCTCGAAGCCTTCGCTCGAACATCGCGGGCGACGATCAACATCGTCACGACCGGCAGGAACGACCACCACGTTGCCGAAGCGACGTTCAAGGCGCTGGCACGGGCGACCCGGTCGGCGGTCGAGCTTGACCCGCGTCGCCAGGGTGTACCGTCCACAAAGGGCAGCTTGTGATCGAAGTTGCCGTCATCGATCACGGCGCTGGCAATCTCGTGTCGATGATGCGCGCCATCGAAACCGTGGGAGCTTCACCGACGTTGGTGACCGAAGGATCCCTCGAGTCCTTTGACCGCGTTGTGCTGCCCGGTGTCGGAGCCACGGGGCCCGCGATGCGTACGCTCAACAGCACTGGCCTCAGCGACGCTCTCCGTACGTATCGTGGCCCACTCCTCGGTGTGTGCGTCGGAATGCAGCTGCTGTTCGAGTACTCCTACGAGGACGACACTGGATGCCTCGGGCTGCTGGAAGGAGTCGTCGACGGAATCGATGCGACACCGCTCCCCCACATCGGTTGGAACTCGGTCGCGAGCGACGATGACGATGGCAACGACCCCTTGTACTACTTCGTGCACAGTTACGTCGCTCGACCAAGGAGTCCAAGTGTCATTGGTGGCTATACGCGGTACGGCAAGGATCGTTTCGCGTCGGTCGTACGCAGAGGAGACATCTCTGGTGTCCAGTTCCATCCTGAGCGTTCAGGCAACGCTGGCCTCGCGCTGCTGTCGGACTTCATCGCAGATGTACGGAGGGTCGACAATGTTGCGTAGGCGAGTGATCCCCTGCCTCGATGTGAAGAATGGCCGGGTAGTCAAGGGCACCAAGTTCGTGGATCTGACCGATGAAGGCGATCCTGTCGAGCTCGCCTCAAGATACGCGTCCGAGGGGGCTGACGAGATCTGTTTCCTCGACATCGGTGCAACGCCGGAGGGTCGTTCCACGATGCTCAAGACGATCCGGAAAACGGCTGAGAACGTATTCATCCCGCTCACCGTGGGCGGGGGCGTTCGATCGGTCGATGACATGCGCAGTGTCCTGCGTGCCGGAGCGGACAAGGTCGCGATCAACTCAGCCGCAGTTCACAATCCACGCCTGATCTCAGAGTGTGCTCGAGCCTTCGGGAGGCAGTGCGTCGTCGTGGCAATCGACGCGAAGCGCGCACATTCCCGATGGTCGGTTCACACGCACGGTGGACGGGTCGACACGCATCTCGATGCGCTCGCGTGGGCAGCTCGGGCCGAGCGTCTCGGTGCCGGGGAGCTACTCGTAACTTCCATGGATCGGGACGGTACGAACGAGGGGTACGACATCGCTCTCCTGAGGGCCCTTCGGCGACGCGTCAGCATTCCGGTCATCGCATCCGGGGGCGCTGGCAGCCCCGAGGATCTCGCCGTTGCCATCGTCCGGGGACAGGCCGATGCCGTCCTTGCCGCCTCCATCTTCCATCGCTCGATCCACTCGATCGGCGACGTCAAGAGGAGCCTCGCCCGGGCAGGCGTGCCTGTGAGGGAGACAGCATGACCGACATGCCGCTGTTCGGCACGCTGAGCGTCGGCCATGACGGCCTCGTGCCCTGCGTTGTGCAGGATGCTGCGACACGCCAGGTGCTCATGGTCGGCTACCAGGACGAAGAGGCGTGGGAGCAGACCGCCGAGTCCGGCCTCGTCCACTTCCACAGCCGATCGCGCGATGTTCTGTGGATGAAGGGTGAGACAAGCGGCAACACACTCGCGGTCACCTCCGTAAGGATCGACTGTGATCGGGACACAGTCCTGATCAGTGCCGTCCCTGTCGGACCAACGTGCCACACGGGCGCAACATCGTGCTTCGACGGCGACGAACCTCCAACGCTGGGTGCCGCCCTCGATGAACTCATGGAGACGATTCGGATTCGAACGACCGCCGATCCCAGCACTTCCTACACGGCAACTCTTCTGGCTGACGGAGACCTCGCCGCACGCAAGGTCCTCGAGGAAGCCGGTGAGCTCGCCTTCGCCTCAAAGGACACGGCGGGAGGAGGATCGGACGAAAGGGTCGTCGAAGAGGCCGCCGACCTCCTCTATCACACGCTCGCGCTGATCGCTCAGCAGGGCGTCACGACGGAGAGGGTCGCGCAGGAACTCCGTTCTCGCAGGAATTGACCGTGTTGGTGCCTACCCTAGGGGGTATGCAGAAACGTCTCTTCATCCTCATCGCCGTCATCGGCATCCTCGCAGCAGCTTGTTCCTCAAGTGCAGAAGGATCCACCGATGCCGGTGCACCTCAGCCCGTGACCCATGCAGAGCTCATGACCGAGATCACCTCCGTCGGCGAGCCCAGCGTCGTCAACTCGTGGGCGTCCTGGTGCCCACCGTGTCGCTCAGAAGCTCCGCTCCTTGCATCTGCCGCAAAGGCCAACGAGGATGTTCACTTCGTGATGCTGAACACCAACGACGACCCAGCAAATGCTACGGAGTTCATTGCGCAGACATTTGCTGACGCACCAATGGCTCAGTACGCCGACCCGACCGGACAGGTCACGTTTGCCATGGGCGGCGGACGTGGACTCCCGGTGACGATGTTCTATGACACCGACGGAACCCTCGTGCAGATCCACAGGGGAATCCTCGACGAGCCAACCCTCGCGTTCTACCTCGACGAGATCAAGCGCTAATGGAATTCACCCTGCTCGCCGCTGCCGCTGTTGGCGTCGGCGGGTTCTGGTCGATGCTTCGCTGGGAAGCAAGGCGAGGCAACGCAGCAGGGTGCGCACTCGACCTCTGGGATGTAGGACTGACGGCCGGCGCGATCGGCCTTCTCGGCGGACGGCTCATCGCCATGGCGCAGGTCGGCATCAATCCCCTGGCCGACCCCGCCCAGATCATCCTGATCCGCAGCGGCGTGTCGACGGCTGGAGCTTCGATCACAGCGCTCCTGGTTTTCACATTTCTCGCCCGCAGATCGCTCCTCGAAGCTTCCGACGCCATCGGACCCTCCGTTCTTGCCGGACTTGCCGGCTGGCACGCAGGCACCGTCATCACCGGTTCATGGCTCGGCACCGTGTCCTCACTTCCGTGGGCTCAAACGGCTCCCGGGAGCGAGATCACCCGTCACCCTGTTGAGATCTACACGGCGCTGGCATACCTCGCTGCTGCGATCGGAATCGCCGTTTGGAAGCAGAGAGGGCGCCCGGCACTCGGGGTGCCCGCGGGACTCTCATTGGCCGCGGCAGGCGGCGTGCGCCTCATCACCGAACCCTTGCGCATCTCCCTCACCGGCGGCCCCAAATGGCTGTACGCAGCAGCAGTGATCGCGGGCCTGCTGCTAGCCACGTGGAGGCACTTCGTAGTACGTACTACGTAATACGTACTACGTGGTCAGCCTGCAAGGCTGACCAGATTATCCAACCGATTCCTCAGCTCCTGCTCCCCCACTGCCCCGAACCACATGTCAACGACAACGCCATCGGTGATCAGCACCGATGCGGGCTGTCCGGGGATGCCGTAGAGCCCCCAGATGCTGTCGTCGAGGCCCCACATGAGGTTGCTACCGAATAGCTGATCCGCTCGCTCGCGAGTTGCCTCGATATCCCCACGTCCGGCCACTGCAAGGAACGTCACATCGTCTACATAGTCGCTTGATACCTGATCGATGACGGGCAACTCCCGTCTGCATACGCCTCACCACTCGGCCCAGAACACCATGTACACGGGCTTGACTTCCTGGCTGAGGACGAACTCTCCGCTTGGCTGAAGCGCAAGCGTGAAGTCCGGAGCTGCGGGACCCTCGGGTGCAGCCTTTGGTTCCTCGGTGGCAGTCTCCCCGTCGTTGGATTCTTCATCTGAGGGAGCAGTCGGAACATCGCTGGTTGTCGTCGAGCTCTCCGTCGAGTCCGCCAGGCTCGCAGGAACCGTGTCGAAGGTCTCCTCGGCGGTTGTTCCCGAGCATGCGGCAAGGACGAGCGCCAGTGCCGATATGAAAAGAGTTGGGCGATTCATGGATGCCACGCTACAACAGGATTCGAATTACGGAAACGGTCAGCGGAAGGAAACCGCCCCGTCCAGGACACCCGCAGCGGCACCACTGTCAACTGATGCTGCGGCAAGATCCATCGCATCCGTGAATCCTGTGGCTAGCCCGGCCAGCACGATCGCGGGTGCGGCGTTCACCAATGCGATATCCCGGTGAGGGCCCGGTTCGCCGGCAAGAACGGCTCGGGTAATAGCGATGTTCTGGTGTGCGTCGCCTCCCAGCAGGTCGCTGATCGAAGCCCGCTCCACGCCGAAGTCCTCGGGCGTGAATTCCGCTTCGGTGATCTCGCCGTCGACCAACCTGTAGATCCTCGTCGGTGCGGTGGTGGTCAGTTCGTCGAGCCCGTCTTCCCCATACACGACGAATGCCCTATCCACGCCACGAGCGGCCAGCACATCGATCATGAGTCGGGCCATGGCCGGGTCCGACGTGCCGACAGACATTCGTGCTCCGGCCGGGTTGCAGAGTGGACCCAGGAAGTTGAACACGGTTCGCACACCGAGCTCCCTGCGGACAGGTCCCAGATAGCGCATGGCCGGGTGATACCGGGGAGCGAAGAAGAATCCGAAGCCGATCGCTTCAATCATCGCTCGCACACGGTCGGGCTCCATCTCGATGTCCACGCCGAGAGCCTCCAGGAGATCGGCCGACCCGGTCGGTGAGGATGCTGCCCGGTTGCCGTGCTTGGCCACTTGAACGCCGGCGCCCGCAGCGATGAACGCAGCGGTCGTCGAGATGTTGAAGGTTCCGAAACCATCGCCTCCGGTACCGACGATGTCCACGACCGTGCCGGGAATGTCCACGGTGACTGCCGCTGCCATCATGGCGTCCACCATGCCTGCCATCTCGTCGGCAGATTCGCGCTTGGTACGGATGGCAGCGAGGAAGGCTGCTATCTGGGCATCAGTCGCGTTCCCTGCCATGATCTCGCCGACAGCCGCAGCTGCCTTCTCCCGACCGATGTCCTCAGCGTTCGTGAGCGGACCGAGCACACTCGGCCATGTGAAGTTCTCCATGACCGATGACATTACTGTGCGCAGCCGACAGCGCTACTTCGCAGCGATCCCGTCGAACACGATCGCGAGTTGCGTGCGGAGATGAGCCCGAACACCAGCAGGCTCCATCTCGGGTACGGAGACGAACCAGATCATCGCTCCGGCAAGAACCGAGTAGACGAGCAATGACGCAGCAGTGAGGTCCAAAGAGCGGGATACGAGCCCCGCCTCCTGCATGCGACCCAACAGCCCTCCGATCTGACGGACGAGGGCCTCGTCGAGAGACACCAGCTCGATCAGCATCTCAGAAGCCGCAGGGTCGAATCCTGCCCGAAGGATCTCCTTGAGCAGATCCTTGCCAAGCCCCACAGTGAATCCGATATAGACGTCGATGACCGGCATGAGCACGTCAACAGCGCTACTCGCTGACGGATCGAACGCTTCCTCGGCTGCTCCGAGGACACTCTCCAAGTCCCGGCCAGCCACAGCTGTCAGGATCGCACCTTTGGTACCGAAGTGGTTGTACACCGTTGCGGGAGACACGCCTGCAGCCGCTGCGATATCCTCGATCTTCGTCTGCTCGTACCCGCGTTCGGCGAACAGCCCCGCCGCGGCCGAGACGATGTCCTGCATCCTCTTCAGCTTGTTTGCTTCGCGTTGTCCCTTGCCCGCCATGTCCACCAATCGAGGATTTCTATAGTCACTCTAACTTTGTCTAGACTGTTCCGCACGCGCATACGAACGGAGCAACCATGGGAGCACCTCTCATCGTCGCCGACGGGCTGACGAAGATCTACGGAGAAGGTGAGACTGCAACGACTGCCCTCGATAATGTCTCCTTCTCGATTGACACGGGGGAATTCGTTGTTCTCCTGGGACCCTCCGGCTCGGGCAAGACCACGCTCCTCAACCAGGTCGGCGCACTCGAGGGCCCAACATCGGGAAGCCTGAAGATCGGTGACGTTGAACTGGCCGGTATGTCCGAGGATGCTCAAACCGAGTACCGCCGGGCATCTGTCGGCTTCGTCTTCCAGTTCTACAACCTCGTACCAACCCTCACCGCACACGAGAATGTGGCGCTCATCGCTGAGATCACCGGGGCAGATCCGGATTCGCGGTCCGAAGAGATGCTTGCAATGGTCGACCTTGCCGACCGCACCGAGCACTTCCCCGGACAGCTCTCCGGTGGGCAACAGCAGCGCGTCGCTATCGCTCGCGGGATCGTCAAGAACCCTCCACTCCTCCTCTGCGACGAGCCGACGGGCGCGCTGAGCCAGGATCAAGGTGCGGAGATCCTTGATCTCCTGAAGTCGACAACTGATGGTGGCGATCGCACCGTGTTCCTCGTAACCCACAATCCGTTGATCGCTGACATGGCTGATCGAGTACTCCGGCTGAAGGACGGCAAGCTCGTCTCCAACGAAGTCAACACGAACCCCACCCCCCCGGCAGAACTGTTCTAGCACCCATGAGCAATCTCAGCAGAAAACGCAGACGCGACCTTGCTGCGAACAAATGGCAGTTTCTCGCCGCCGGTGTGACCGTCATGATCGGCGTCATGATGTTCGCTGCTACCTACGACTCGTACCGGAACCTCACCGAGTCGTACAACGCAACCTACGACCGTCTCGCATTGGCCGACATGACGGTCACCGGTGGAGACGAGGACATCGCGGATCAACTCGCCGCTGTTGAAGGTGTCGCCACGGTCGAGGTGCGACACCAGGCCGACGTGCCCGTAGCCATCGACGGCACAACCCTCCTCGGACGCTTCATCGGTATGCCCCCGGGAGACAACCCGGCAGTGAACGCCATCGACGTGACCGAGGGCAGCTACCTCGAACCGGCCGGGTCGGCCCAAGCCATCGCCGAAGTCCACATCGCACAAACCTACGCTCTGGCACCAGGTGACACCGTATCCGTCCTCCTCGGGACCACCACGGTCGAACTCGACATCATCGGTACCGCGGAATCCGCGGAGTACATCTGGGTGGCGAAGTCACGCCAGGAGGCTTTCACGAACCCCGAGCAATTCGGTGTGTTCTTCGTGGACGAAGAATCTGTCGCCCAACTCCCGCCATCGGTCTCGGTTCGCCAGGCTCTCGTCCTCTATGAGGATGAAGTCGATGTCAAGGTGGTCGACGCTGCAGTGACCGAAGCCGCAAAGGCAGCGAACGCAGCCGACATCCAGACTCTCGAAGACCAGCCGTCAAATGCTGCTCTCAGCCTCGATGTCGAAGGGTTCGGCCAGATGGCGATCGCCTTTCCTGTGATGTTCCTCACCGCGGCTGGACTGACCGTGTACGTGCTTCTCACGAGGATCGTCTATGCGCAACGGTCTGTCATCGGCACGATGCGAGCCTCAGGAATGAGTGCGAAGGTGCTGCGTCGCCACTACCTGGGCTACGGCGTCTGGATCGGGCTCATCGGCTCATCGTTCGGTGTGCTCATTGGACTGGCCATGGGGTCCCGGATGACGAAGCTCTATACGGGCCTTCTCGATATCCCTGATACCGTGGTCGATTTCCGGCCGTTCACTGCAGTCGTCGGGCTCGCCTTCGGTCTCGCGGCAGGCACGTTGGCCGCTTGGATTCCGGCTCGATCGGCATATCGCAACGAGCCGGCCCAGGCAATGCGCGGCATCGCCCCTGCCCTGTCGGCAGGCGAGAGTCTGGCCGAGAAGGTGATCCCCCCGTTGCGGTCCCTTCCCGTGAGATGGCGCATGACGATGCGGGGCATTGGGCGGGCCAAGGGACGAAGCATCTCAACGGTCGTAGGAGTCGTGCTTGCACTCGTCCTCATCCTTGCCTCCGGCGGGATGATCGACACGATCGTCACGCTGATCGACGAGGAGACCCAGGAAATCAACCTCCAAGATGCGATCGCGATAGCGGAATCCCCTGTCACGTCCGACGCGATCGAGACCATCAGCGACGTCCCCCACGTCACAGGCGCCGAAGCGGTGACAAGCCTCGCGGCATCTGTCACCAACAATGGGGCCACCTATGCCACGACCCTCCAGGGGTTCGAACGAACCACGCAGATGCACGGATGGACCAATCCATCGGGTGAACTGCCTACCGGCGGCATCCTCGCAGGCTCTGCCCTGCGTGATGTACTCGACGTGTCGGAAGGCGATTCCGTTCGAGTTGCCTTGACAGCTCAGGACATCACGCTCGATCTCGTCATCGAGGAGTTCGTCGACGAATCGCTTGGCACTCCGCTCTACATCGAGCGGTCCGTGCTCGAGAGCGCCATGCTCGCGGCGGGTGTGACGGATCCCCATGCGGTTCTGAGCGAACCAACTGTCACGTCGGTCTACGTCAATATCGATCCCACCGTGGACCGATCGACGATCATCACGGCAGTTGAGGGTTTGCCCGGAATCCTCGCTGTACAGGACACGCGGACGTTCATCGACCTCATCAATGAGAACCTGGCGCTGTTCTACGCGTTCGTCGGCATCATGCTCGTCTTCGGCGGCCTCATGGCATTCGCCCTGATGTTCAGCACGATTTCGGTGAACGTGTCCGAGCGATCCACCGAATTCGCGACACTGAAGGCGAGCGGCATGTCCGATCGCACCATCGGATTCCTCGTTGCAGGGGAGAACCTGTTCCTGACCGCTCTCGGAATACTCCCGGGATTGCTCGTGGGTACGTGGGTAGCCGACGCAATGATGAAGACCTACAGCTCCGACATGTTCTCGTTCGCACTCGTCGTCAATCCCGTGACCTACATCGTGTCGGCGACAGCGATGTTCGCCGTTGCGATCCTCAGCCTGCTCCCGGGAATTCGCAGGATCCGCAGACTGAACGTCGGCGAAGTAATGCGCGAGCGCGCTGTTTAGCCAAGAACCAAGAAGGTCGGGCCACGTGGCCCGACCTCTCGGTTGTCGGTCATCGGATGTCGGATGTCTGCTCAGGCGATCCTGCGGAGTTTCCTGCGTTGCTTCTCGGTCGTTCCACCCCATACGCCGAAGCGCTCGTTCATCTCAAGAGCGTGATCGAGGCATTCCTCGCGAACCGGGCAGATGCCGCAGATCGCCAGGGCGGCTGATTCCTCAGCCTTCGTCTGGGGGAAGAACGTCATCCCTGTCTCATCCTTGCATGCGGCAAAGACCGCCCATGGGCGTTCATCGAGGACGGGGGCGTCGAAGATATTGATTTCCAGAGTGTCGTCCATCGTGTTCATGACGGGCGTGCCTCATTTCATGTTGTTGTATGCACCTATGACGCTCGATGCATCAGATTGGTTCCCCGGGTCCCGTTGGCCGAGAACGTCCGACTCCCTACAATGGCCCACCGGAAGGGCCATGGAACCCGGGGAGGACGACGTGCTCTATTTCGCGTATACCGCGCGCCTCGCGCCTGATCGCATGGTCGATGCTGCACCATCGGCCGCCTTCGCCTTCGTCGCCCACCTCTCCGGATGGGGGCTCTCGTACACGATCCCTGCCGCCGACTGGCGTGGCGCGCTTCCTTCAGCCACTCTCCAGGATGGAAGCACCGTGTGGGGCGCCGTTTACGACATCGAGCCGGATGATCTCGCACAGATCAACACGATCGAGTCGGCAGAGGGGCGCGAGCCGAGCGAGATCGATGCGATCGATCGGTCCGGGCAGCGGTTCCGAGTGACGACGCATGTGTCTCCGTTGAACAACGCCATCAACATGGAGCCTTCCCACGCATACGTCAGGATCATGGTCGACGGATCAAGGCATTGGGGCCTTCCCGCCGGTTGGGTGATCGGACTCGAGGACCAACTCACAAGCTCTTCGGACCACCATGCTTCGTGAGATCCACTGGTCCGGCGTGATCATGGGTACCGGAGTCGGTCTCGTCAGCGGTCTGCTCCTGTTCGTCATCGCTGGACCACTCGGAGCGAACACCTTCGTGCAACTTGTGATCCAGGGCCTCGCATTCGGTGCTGCGGGTTACGCCGCCGGCCGATTCTCACTCGTTCACCATGAGCTTTCGGGCGGCATTTCAGCGCTCCTGCTCTTCTTCCTGATAGCGGCCTCAACGATCGCAGGCGGCGCCGACGCGAATCCAGCCGGCCTTGTCCTCCTCGGCGTCATGGCTGTCTTTGCCGGCACCGGAGGGGGTCATCTCGCCGAGGTCCGTCGACGTCCTGAGTCACAATCGGAGTGACCGCGGTAGTGTTCGCCACGCGAGCCGGCAAGACGATCGCGGCTGCTTCGGCAGTCGAGGAAAGTCCGGACTCCACAGGGCATGACGCTGGGTAACACCCAGGCGGGGCGACCCGATGGACAGTGCAACAGAGAGCAGACCGCCGATGACCCGCTGCGCGAGCAGCGGGCACAGGTAAGGGTGAAACGGTGGGGTAAGAGCCCACCAGCGATTCGGGTGACCGGGTCGGCTAGGTAAACCCCGTCAGGAGCAAGACCGAGCAGGAACAGGATGGCCCGTCCGCTACGTTCCGGGTAGGTCGCTCGAGGCCGTGCGGTAACGCCGGTCCCAGATAGATGATCGTCCACGACAGGATCCGGCTTACATGCCGGCTCGCACCAATCGTTCAGCGTTGATCGTCAACCGTTCAGCGTCAAGAGAAGGAGGGCCGGGTATCCGGCCCTCCTTTCCTTGCTTGTTGTCTGGCTTCTGATCTATGCCACAGCGGCTTCCTCTGCGGTGTCCGAGGCGGCTACGTATCTGTAGATCACCCACCCAATAGCTGCACCGACGAGCGGGGCGATCCAGAAGATCCACTGGTCGGCCCACACACCGCCCACGATCCCTGGTCCGAGCGAACGAGCCGGGTTGACGGATGTTCCGGTGAACGGCACCAGAACGAGGTGGATCAACGTCAGGGTGAGCGAGATCGAAAGGAATGCCGTGGCTCCGGACGAGAGGCTGGAGGACGCCTTCAGGATGACGAGCAGGAAGATCGCCGTGAATACGGCTTCGAGGACGAACCCATCCCATACGCCGACCCCGGGTCCGAGCACCGTCGCCGTGGACGCCACGGCATCCGTACTCGTGGCAATGAGCAACATGAATCCCGCCAGAATGCCACCCACGATCTGGGCTACCCAGTACTGGATCGCTGTTCCGACGTCGACACGACCGTCAAGAAGCATCGCGAGTGAGACCGCAGGATTGAAGTGTCCTCCCGAGGTCTCACCGAACGCATAGAGCGCTGCGAGAAGCGCTAGACCGAAGGCGAAGGAAAT